>NZ_JEYB01000009.1:0-103222 GCF_000582255.1 Acinetobacter sp. 1566109
TTATGCAGTTACTTTCGCAACAACACCAGCACCTACAGTACGACCACCTTCACGGATCGCAAAACGTAGACCTGGGTCCATTGCGATTGGGTGGATTAATTCTACTGACATTTCAACGTTGTCACCTGGCATTACCATTTCAACGCCTTCTTTCAACTGGATCGCACCAGTTACGTCAGTTGTACGGAAGTAGAACTGTGGACGGTAACCATTTAAGAATGGAGTGTGACGACCACCTTCTTCTTTAGAAAGTACGTATACTTCTGCGTCGAATTTAGTGTGCGGCTTGATTGTACCTGGTTTAGCAAGTACTTGACCACGTTGTACGTCTTCACGCTTAGTACCACGAAGTAATACACCACAGTTCTCGCCTGCACGGCCTTCGTCAAGAAGTTTACGGAACATTTCTACGCCAGTTACAGTTGTTTTAACTGTATCTTTAATACCAACGATCTCTACTTCTTCACCAACTTTAACGATACCAGATTCTACACGGCCTGTTACTACTGTACCACGACCAGAAATTGAGAATACGTCTTCGATTGGCATTAAGAATGCTTTGTCGATAGCACGTTCTGGTTCTGGGATATAAGAGTCAAGAGCTGCTACAAGAGCAAGAACTGATTCTTCACCGTAAGGACCTGCTTCACCGTTAAGAGCAGCAAGAGCTGAACCACGGATTACTGGAGTGTCATCACCTGGGAAGTCGTAAGTAGAAAGAAGTTCACGAACTTCCATTTCTACTAATTCAAGTAATTCTTCGTCGTCAACAAGGTCGCATTTGTTCAAGAATACGATGATGTAAGGTACACCAACCTGACGAGAAAGAAGGATGTGTTCACGAGTTTGTGGCATTGGACCGTCAGTCGCAGCACACACAAGGATCGCGCCGTCCATCTGAGCAGCACCAGTGATCATGTTTTTAACGTAATCGGCGTGGCCCGGGCAGTCAACGTGTGCGTAGTGACGAATTGGAGAATCGTATTCTACGTGTGAAGTATTAATTGTAATACCACGTGCTTTTTCTTCAGGTGCTGAGTCGATTTGCGAGTAATCTTTCGCTTCACCGCCGTAAGTTTTTGCACAAATAGTTGCAATCGCAGCAGTTAAAGTTGTTTTACCATGGTCAACGTGACCGATTGTACCCACGTTTACGTGTGGTTTATTACGTTCAAACTTGGCTTTAGCCATGATGATCTTCCTCGTTTACGTCGAACCAACTACAAATGGCGCTGAACTAACTCAGCTTATCGACATATCGCCTAAAAAACAGACACCCAATACTTGAAAAGCAGACTATATAGCCTGCTTTCTGAAAACTTTGTGGAAATCCACTCAAACTTTAATATCTGGAGCTCTTATCGAGATTTGAACTCGAGACCTCTCCCTTACCAAGGGAGTGCTCTACCACTGAGCTATAAGAGCGACTATCCTTCGATGGAGCGGGAGACGAGGATCGAACTCGCGACATGCAGCTTGGAAGGCTGCCGCTCTACCAACTGAGCTACTCCCGCAACGTTGGTAATAACCACTTCATTCGAAGTTTAGGATGGTGGTGAGAGAAGGATTCGAACCTTCGAAGCTTTCGCAACAGAGTTACAGTCTGCCCCCTTTGGCCGCTCGGGAATCTCACCAATATCGCACTTATCTACAGTGCTGTTCTTTACTCATTCAACTTAACACTTTAAAATGGTGCCGGCACACGGATTCGAACTGTGGACCTACTGATTACAAGTCAGTTGCTCTACCAACTGAGCTATGCCGGCGTTTCTTAGTGTTTCGTACGTTTCGTATCGGAACGGTGTGCAGTTTAGCAAAACTTCCAAACGATGCAAGCGGTTTTTTAAAAAAAACCGCTAAAAACTCATAAAATCAATCCGTTTGATGATAATTCAACCGCTTTGATCACTGCGCGAGCTTTTATTTGGGTTTCATTCCACTCAGATTCTGGATTTGAGTCAGCAACAAGCCCTGCTCCAGCTTGCACATACACTTTTTTATCACGGATAACACAAGTACGGATTGCAATCGACATATCCATTTCACCATGCCAACCTAAATATCCCACTGCTCCACCAAAGACACCTCGTTTTACGGGCTCTACTTCATCAATAATTTCCATTGCGCGTATTTTTGGGGCACCGGATAAGGTTCCTGCCGGGAAGGTTGCCTTAAATACATCAAGTGCATCGATATCATCACGCACTTCACCTTGCACATTTGAAACAATATGCATGACATGTGAATAGCGCTCAATTACCATTTGATCCGTTACTTGGACCTTACCAATTTTTGATACACGCCCTACATCATTTCGACCAAGGTCAATCAGCATCAAATGTTCAGCAATCTCTTTTTCGTCAGAAAGCAAATCTTTTTCTAGTGCAATATCTTCTTCTTTAGTTTTACCGCGTGGTCTGGTTCCCGCTAACGGCCGAACCGTAGCAATACCATTTTCTAAACGAGATAAAATTTCTGGGGAAGAACCTACTATATGAAATGGTTTTTTATCAGTAATCGTTTGGCCTTGAACTAAAAATAGATAAGGTGAAGGATTTAGATGACGTAATGCACGGTAAACCTGTAAAGCTTCTCCATCAAATTCGGAAACCATGCGTTGCCCTGGAACAACCTGCATCACATCGCCAGCACGAATGTATTCTTTAACTTTTTCTACTGTCTCTAAAAATTTTGCTTTACCAGTGATCGATTCAAAAAGTGGAGGTGTATGCGGCTTCGCTTGCAAACTAACTGGTGTTGCCAACAGTTGTTCTAATTGATCTAATTTTTGTTGAGCATCATTATAGGCGTTACTCTGCTCTGCATCCGCATGAACAATTAAAAATAACGTATCTTTAAGATTGTCAAAAACAATAACCGTCTTTGAAAGCATCAACCATAAATCTGGAAGCGTAATTGGATCGGCTGTAGGAACATTCTTTAAACGTGGCTCGATATAACGGACTGCGTCATAGCCCAAATAACCTACTAATCCGCCTGTAAAGCTTGGTAAATCTGGTAATAGATCGGCTGGGGGTACTTTAAATTGTTTTTGGAATTCACGAATGTATTGAAATGGATCTAGACAATCTTGTTGTGTGATTGATCCATCAGCATGCTGTATAGATAAAACACCAGCATTGCAGGAAAAAACTGTTGATTCACCCAATCCAATCATAGAATAGCGAGCCCAGTTCTCTCCACCTTCAACTGATTCAAACAAGTAAGCTTGTGTTTGATCTTTAAAGCGGGCAAAAACCGATAATGGAGTTTCAGTATCTGCCAATCGTTGACGATAGACTGGAATAGTATTGTAACCAGCAGTTTTAAGTTGCTCAAATTGCGCTAATGTTGTCATGAATCTTCTCTAATATGGTTTCGATTTAAAAGTGTGTTTTTCTAGATTCGAGTTAGACACGCCATCGAAAAACCATACGCTTATTCATTCTTATCTCCATTTTCTTCATTAGACAATTAACTCAGCAAGACTATCAACAACTTGCTGAGGTTGGCAATCATAGATATTTTCTCCATGATTATAGCCATAGCTAACCACAATACAATCAATTCCGGCACGGCGAGCAGCTTCAATATCATTACTTGAGTCACCAATCATTAAGGACTGTGAAGCAGATGTTTTTAGGCTTTCCATGCAATGTAATAATGGCAGTGGGTGTGGTTTTCTTTCAGGTAAGCTATCTCCTCCAAGTACAACTTGGAAATAAGGAGAAAGTTCTAATGCATCTAGTAACCCTTGAGCAAGCTTGACAGGCTTATTGGTAACACATGCCATTTTTATATTCAAAGTTTGGCAATGTTTTAAAAATTCAGGTACGCCAGGGTAAATTTGAGTATTTACACACAGCTCTGCACCATATATGTCTACAAACTTTTGCAATAAAACCTGATGTTGTTCAGCATCCAATTTTCCAAATATATGAAGCAGAACACTTTCACAAAGTTTTGAAGCTCCTTTACCTACCCATTCCCGTATTTGTGCTTCTGTTACCAATGGCCAACTAAGTGATTGCAGACTTAAGTTCATAGACCGATATAAATCGGCAGCAGAATCAACCAAGGTTCCATCTAGGTCAAATAAAATTAAATCGCGCTTACTTAGTTGTGCAACAGACATTTTCTTCTACTCAAAATTAAAAAGGCATGCGTTTAGCATGCCTTGATTGTAAAAGCACCAACGAATTATTTAAAGAATAACCATGCCAATACAGCCAAAATCACTAAAATAATAATAGTAATTAAACCAATAGATGCATTCTTTTGCTGCTCTTTTTCTTCAGCTACACGAGAAACAGGTTCTTCAATAGCAACCGGAGTTTGCTCAGGCTGAGCATGAATATTCACTCCTTCAGGAATCGGTGCAGGTTTTGGAATAGAAATATTCTGCGGCATACCATCGTGGCGAACTTCCACCTCTGCAGCACGCTCTGCAAGGCTTGGCATGCCTTGATCACTTAAATCTTGTGCCGGTGCAGCTTGTACTGGCTCTGCTTCAATTTCAGGTAAATCATTATTTTCTTGAGCAGGCGCTAGTACTGAAAATTTAAAACTTGCAAATTGAACAATATCACCATCATGCAGCTGCTTTTCTTGCTCAATACGAATATCGTTTACAAATGTACCATTTGATGAATTAAGGTCTTGCACCCATAACAATTGGTCCTTTAAAAGCAATGCCGCATGGCGACGCGAAATTTCAGCGGCCTGTAATAGCAAATCAGCATCTTGATGACGTCCCACCAACATATCACGATCAATACTAATTTCTTGACCAGTAAATTCACCAGTAATTGCTTGCAGTTTCCAAGTCATGCCTATGTCCTATTCATTTTTTATCAATCATAACATGCTACTACGGTGCCGTGCTTGGACGCAGTGTCGTTGTTGTTACTGTATTTTTAGTTCGATTCACTTCTGGATCAGGTAACTGCAAGGTCTGTTTCTGAACAGCAGGCTCTACCGCCACAGGTGTGGTTATGGTCGTGCTTTTTCCACCTGATGGAACCTGTTGATAATTTTTGGATTGAGTTCCAATACTTGGAGGTGTCATTTTTTGATTGTAAACATCATCAACCTGCTCAGGTAATTTTGCAAAATTACCATTTTTATCCATAGCCAATTGCAAGCTATAAAGCTGATTATAGCGCTGCTGAGATAAACGGCGAACATCATTCGCGTCGCCTACAATTGTTGGATGAATAAAGACAAGTAGATTACGTTTTACATTACTTCTATTATCCGATCGGAATAATCGCCCAACATAAGGGATACTACTCAATCCTGGTATACCTTGTCTTGAAAGTGATGTGTCATCTGATACCAAACCACCCAGCACTACAGTCTGCCCATGTTCGGCCAAAACAGCTGTTTTAATAGCACGTTTACTTGTCACCAAGTCAGCAGCTTGCCCACGACTATCCTGAACAGCAGAGACCTCTTGCTCTACTTCCAGACGCACTGTACCGCCTTCACCAATATGTGGAATAACTTTTAATGTTACGCCGACGTCTTTGCGTTCCACAGTAGTGTATGGATTAATACCCGTACTATTGGTAGTGACTGATCCTGTGACAAATGGAACGTTTTGACCTACAACAATATAAGCTTCTTCATTATCCATCGTTACAATGGATGGCGTTGAAAGTAAGTTTGATTTTGTATTGGTTTTGAGAGCTTGAATTAATGCACCATACGCCTTACGAGAGTTATCAAAATTACCCAATCCTAAAGTTGCACCATTACCTTTATTAGCTCCATTAGCGATAGCAGATGCAGCTCCAGCCGTACCACCCGATAAATAACCAGCAGCAATAGAAGATAAACTCGCCCCTACATTACTAAAGCTAAGTAAACCAATTCCACTAGATAAATCGCCGAGCGCCCATTGAATTCCAAGTTGATCTGCATCATCTCCAGAGACTTCAATAATTGCGGCCTCGATGAGTACTTGTTGACGACGGACGTCTAGTTGTTGAATTGCAGATTCAATTTCACGCATTAATTGGGGATCAGCTTTAACCACCAATGAGTTCTGAGCATTATCTGCAATGATACTTACACCATTTTGGTTAAAGCTGGTGATATTGTTCTGATTACTATTGTTTGAATTACCATTTAGATTGATTGATGGGGTAGATATTGAACTACCATTTGAACCCGACGTGTTTGAACTAGAGTTTTGGTTATTCCCAATCAAACCATTAATCGAATTTGATGAATTAGATGAGTTCTTATTGTTGCCAGAAGAAGATACTGCTTGACCAGTGACTAGTCCTTGTAAAATTTCTGATAAATTTTTAGCACTTGCATATTTTAGTCTAAAAACTTTTAAGCCACCCAAACGATCAGCAGAAGGCACATCCAGCATTTCAATCATGTGGCGAATGCGCTTACGTGTTTCTGGATCACCTTTTACTAAAATACGGTTTGTTCGATTGTCTGCAATAATACGAATACGAGCACCGCTAAAATCTTTAGATGCACCTGTTGCACTCATTGCTTCAAGTTGTGTGATGATTTCTTCTGCTTGGCTCGACTGAAGATTGATCGCTTCAATATCGTTTTGCCCAGTCCCGTCTAAGTTACGAATAATATTTTCAAGCTGATAGATATTTGCGGCACGGTCCGAAACAATCAGTGCATTGGTCCCTGCAATCGCAGCCATATGCGCAAACTGAGGCATTAAAGGGCGAAGTGCTGGAATTAAGTCATTTGGATTAGTATTTTCAAGCCAAATCACTCGTGTAACGATTTGATCTCCACGAACTCTATTTCTAGCATCATAAGGAATTCCTGAGTTTTTAACGTTGCTATCCGGCACAAGCTTAATCGTATTACCAGAAGGAATTGCAACAACCCCATTTACATTTAAAACCCCAAGAAATAGGTCATAAACTTCATCTTTATTTAATGGCTTATTAGAAATAACCGTGACATTACCACGTACTCTTGGATCTACAGCGAAGTTCTTTCCTGTAATGTCTGCAACTTCATTAATAAAGGCAGTTAAGTCAGCATCACGTAAATTGATCTTCCATGTTTGGGCATAGGCACTGCTACTCACTGTCGCAATCAATGGGGCTGCTGCAAGTAATGCCCAAAGTGGACGTTGATGATTCAATAAAGCCATAACTCGCGATATTTCCTAACTCTTATGGTGACGTGTTATCACTAAAAATTTTGTTGTATGGTCATCACTTGATCACCACGTTTTATTTCTATTTTTACTTGCCCTGCTCGACGAGCTTGTTCAAGTAATTGCACATCCGTTTGCCCCTGCCCAACCGTTTGACCATTTAAAGAGACAATTCGATCGCCAGGTCTTAAACCTAACTTATTTCTAAGCGCAGTCGGTGTACGTTCTGTAACTTCATAACCTTCACTTGAGTTGCCACTGACCCCCATATCTTTGAGGTACTGCTCTCGGTTACCTTGCATCTGCTGAATCGCTTGCCCTAGGGCTTGTTGAGTCGTATTTACAGGTGCCGCAGGTTGAGAAGGTGTAGTAGGTTGTTGTTGTGAAGCATCTGGCGTCATCGGTTGATATAAACCATTTGGCAAACCTTTAAACTCAAGTTCGCGGGTACTGCCATTTCCTTGACGTAACACCACATGATCCCAATAAACTTCTGCCAGTTGATAAGAAGTAGAACCAATGGTTTCACCAACCCGATAACGCTCAGCAATATTATCAACTTTAATAACAGCCGAAGAGAAGCGGTTTGGATAACCCACCATTACGCCTTGTAATTCTAGATTCACACTTTCCTGAGCCGCATTGGCAGAAGGTTCATTAAAAAGTGAAAAAGTACTAATGTTTGGTATTTGTGCCTGCTGAGAACCGAGCTCTACCCGATCAAACTGCATCATTTGTGGAGGAGCAATCACCAACCAAAAAAATGAAGCCAATTTCCAACACAACCATAAAATTAAAATGGCTAAGACGACTACACTAAGTCGATCTAGCTTTTGCCATTGTAATTGCTGTAATTTATCAAGCCATGCTTTCATTAGTTACCACCTTGTAGTAATGGTTGGCGAGAACTAATGACAAAAGTGTCTAAACCAGCTTTTCCGTCATAAGATGGAACGTTAAGCAATAAACGCTGCGTGAGTTGAACATCAAGCATCATATTGG
The DNA here is from genome assembly GCF_000582255.1 of Acinetobacter sp. 1566109. Taxonomy (NCBI): domain Bacteria; kingdom Pseudomonadati; phylum Pseudomonadota; class Gammaproteobacteria; order Moraxellales; family Moraxellaceae; genus Acinetobacter; species Acinetobacter sp. 1566109. The sequence goes on from NZ_JEYB01000009.1 coordinate 8,156, forward strand.
CATCAAGTAAAAGATTCGCCATTTTTTGATTTCGCTGATCACGGATGTCAACTTGTAGCTGTCCATTGTGGTCAGCCAACTGCCCACTTAAAGAAGGCATGTTCATACGATCTTGACGATCACCAATATTATAAACTAGCGCTCCACCACCCCAATGCAACTGTCCATCAACCGCTGCAAAGCCTTGCTCTTTTTTATAATTAAATTGGATATCTTTAAGTTGAATACTATTTACAGGCCATTGCCAGTTCACAATCTGCTTCAGTGTTTCTGGAGCAACTTGACCATTCATATTTCGTACAATTACTTTTTTGCCAAAACCATATGCCATGATTCCCGCTAATTGTGTATTACCGCTATGAATATCAACATCTGCAGCAAAGCGTAATAAAAGTAAATCTAGAGGTCTCGTTTTCCAGTGAATGGTTCCCCGTAAAGCACCACGATGCCAGTCTGCTTGCCCCTGCCAGATGTTGCCACTTACATTATGGACAGTTTGATTATTTTTTGAAAATTTAGAGATAAGCCAAGTCGCCGGAATCTGTAAAATAATAAAAATTAAAAATGCAATGAGGGCAAAAAACCACCACTTCCATTGCTTAGACTTTTTCTTCATTCAGCCTTACCAACATGCAAATTATCGTCCTTATATGAGAGTTCCTCTCTAGTCTGACATTATGCATACTTTTTCAACATCGCCAATTCACTTCATATAAAAAAACCAAGCAATCAGGCTTGGCGTCTTCTTAAAGACTATAAGTTGTACGTATGACAAAATCATGAAAATTGACGATTGATCTCACTAAATGCAAATTTAGTCTCAACAATGTATTTATTCAGGAATTTAAACACTTTATTGAATACTTTATTTTTTAAATAAAAGTTTTAATTCTTTTTAAAATAAAAAAGCCAAGCTAAATCGCTTGGCTTTTTAAGAAGCAATACAATTAGATTAAGAAATCTTCAAGTTTTGCACCCTTTTCGATTTCAGCAACTAACCAGCGTGGTTGTTTACCGCGACCAGTCCAAGTCTCTTCAGAGTTGTTTTTGTTACGGTAGCGTGGCTCTACAGATTTACGTGTTGTTTTCTTACGTTTTTGAGCACCAAACTCAAGAAGTTGTTCAACACTAAAACCTACATTTTCAGCAATCTCGATAATTTGATTATATGCATCTTCAATTGCTTGATCTTTTTTGCTTGCAATTAAAGCTTCTGCTTCTTCTTGTAAGCGTTTTAACTCTTCAACAGATAATTCACTAATATCCGGTTTCATTAATAAATACTCCAGTCTTACAGACAATTCAAATAATACAGACAAAATTTAAAAACATTAAATCATAACCAATAGTATTTATAATCTATTCAATAAGCAATAGTTTGAAAGACGAGTTCGTCAGAATAATGCTATAAATTTACTTTTTAATTACATTAATAATTATAATTGAAATATATTTTCTTAATATTTATTTAAGCTAAATGTATTAAGTCATGTCCTACTGATTTTTCTAATTCAATAATTTTACTTTTTACTTCATTTGGTATTTCACATTTTAAACCTGTAGATTTATCTACACAAACCATTACTGCTTCAGCTGTAGCAACGATTTGCTGCTGCGTTTCACTCCATAATATATAAGCCATACGGAATGCGCTATTGCGCATCTCTTCTACACGAACCCCTACTTTCAATACATCTGGATAAAACACAGGTTTTAAATATTTGCACTGACTTGAAGCAACAACAGTATATATATTTGGGGTCAATATATTTACATTTTCCATATATAAAATACGTGAGCTTTCAATATATCTATAATATTGTACATTATTGACATGACCAAAAGCATCCATATCTCCCCATGCTACTTTCTGGTCGTATATTACAGGGTAGACAGACAGTTCTTTCATTTTTACCTCATATTTTAAATTTTAAAAAATTCGCATCATTTTCAAAGATTAGGTTTAACTGTTTGATTAACTCATCATCTTCTTTTAAGGTTGATTTAATACGTAAATAGCTCATTAAAATATTATCTGGGTATAAACTTAATAATATTTCTGCTTCAGCTTGACGCTCCGTTGCCTTGTAAACATGCCATTTTGCAAATGTTAAAACCGGCAAATTCATATATTGAGATTCGAATTGATTAATCTTTTCCTCAACATCTGCATAGTCAGGAACCTGCTTAAGCAATTGTTGCTGAAACCATAAGTAAAATACGTCTGGATCAAATTGCTCTTTGAGTAAATGCAAGGTTAATGCTTCATGCTGAATACTCATTTCTGGCATACGTGCCAAAAGTTTTAGCCATAGCAATTTACTACTATAAGGTCTGGTTTGAATTTCAGACTCTAAATCTAAATAGCGCTGTTGCAGTGCATGTAAATCGTCTACCGAAGCTTGATCGAATTGTTGAAGAAGCTGTTGCAACCATAAATCACGATGCTCAGCATCCAATAATCCATACTTCATTGAACGCAAATATACCCATGGTTGCTGTAAAGCAAGCTCCCCCCATAACGCAGTTAATCGTTGTTGATATGCAGTCTCGATCTCTTCAAGCCAAGGTGATAATTGATGTTGATATAGAAACTCAAGATGAGTTAATGCACGTTCAGCTTCATTTTGAGCTAGAAATATTTCAATACGCTGCAACTCGGCTAATTCAAAAGCCATTGGTGGGGATTGATCTAAAGCATCTAATGCTTTTTGATAATCTCCACTTAAAACTAAAAACTTGGCATCAATAATATTTTTTAAAAGGCCCGACTGAGTAAAAACGCGTTCGATAAATACCCGTTGGTCTTCGGCCGCCTCTAATAGCCAGACAATACCTAATTGCTCATAAGGATGAAGATTTTTAAATTGAAAAATATTTTCTCTTTTCCTCTGTTCACGCGAGGAATAACGTTTAATCCAAAGCCATATTAACTGAGCAATAAAACTCATCACAACAAAGGTAAGGACTAAGCCCCACACATTTGTTTGCAGTTGCAATTGACGCCAGTAGATATAGACGTAACCCATGCCGTAGCCATAACTCAATAAAGCTAAAGCCGCAAAAAGTACTAAGCTAATGAGCAGGTAAACCCATAGGAGATGTTTCATATGTCCTCCTTATGAGCCTAATAGACCAAGAGTTGATAATTTAGGCACAGGCACGATAGATAAGTGAGCCACTTTAGCAATACGGTTTTTCAATTGTTGACTGGTGGCGTCTGGTAGTTCATTTAGTTTTTGCATTACTGATTGCAGCTCATTTTGGTACTCTGCCATCTTTCCTTGATTTAATGCCTGCTCAGCAATTAAGAGTCTTAATTGCACTTCTTTAAATACAACACTTCGATTCATTAAATTAATAGACGGCGTTTCTATTTTTTCGATACGGAACCATTTTTTCCACCAAGACACTGCCTCGGATTGATCCATTTCAAGTTTAGGTTGAGCTAATGCTTGTTGAATATTCTTATCAATAGTTTGCAGTAAGTCATCAATCAATTGATGACGCTGATTTTGAGCAATTACGTATTGCTGTATTGCCTGTTTATCCTGTTCAATCGCCTGATTTAAACTGTGTTGTAATGCCGGGGCAATTTCATATTGAGGCAAGGATTGTTGTAGCTGAGTTAAATGATCTACCGCATAAATAAACTGTTGTTGATCTATCGCAAACTGAATTAAATCTAATTTTTGCTTAATGACTACCGTTGGCGTAATACCAGTATGAATGATTTCATGATTTGTTAAAGGTGCTATTTGAACGTCACTACTCGACTGAGTCTGTGTTTGTCTTTTTAATGCCACCAATTGATCATTTAAATTGGCATACTGCTGCTCCGATTGCAGTAAGCTCTGCTGAAGCTCAGGAACAGTACGAGAAATTTGCCACATATCGTAACTGAGCTTAGCCAACCAAGCGATGCTCAGCAAAATGATGATAGAAACAAGTTTTCTCATACGAATCCTTATAATGCCTGAATGTGATGAATCATCCCCGAAGGCGATAAATTTTCAAGTTGAATAATGTGAAAATAGGCCTGTTGTTGATCGCGATATTTTTTAACAAGTTGAAAAAGACGTGGCCCTAAAACCAAATATACACAATCAGGTTGTACATTATTTTTTAAACAAAGCTCTAACCAATATTTCCAGCTTGCCTCACTGGTAATTAAGACAAGCCATTTTTCTAAATTATAATTTGAATTTTGTGTTAGATGTTTGAACTTTGAATATGAAACTTCTGGGCACTGTCGATGATATAAGACAAAATTCAAAATCTGAATGCCTTGCTGCTGCAAAGTTTCCATCATAAATTGACGGCCACCTTCACCTCTCCAAAAAGCCACACTACCCGTCTGTCGCATATTATGAAGAATAGGAAGATTGAGCATTCCTTCAGACGTTTCAACATCTGGAACATGTGCTTCAACTCCATATTCATAAAGACGATGTGCCGTTGCCTGTCCGACCGCAATCCACTGAATATGTTTTAAGTCGTCTAGCTTTAAACCACTTTGTGTTAAATACTGCATCCCCACATCAACAGCAGTGGGGCTCACAACTACAATCGCTTGTGCGCCAGATAACTGCTGATAGAGTTGAGCGAGTGATTCTAAAAAAGGTTCAGCAACCAGCTCTAAAAGAGGTAAAGACTCGACCTGAAACCCCTTATTTTGCAAAGCTTGAGTTAATTCAGCCGCACGTGAATCAGGTCGAGTATTAATAAACAGCATAACGTTAGTAAAGGGCCTTTAATAAATCGCCAGCACCTTGTTCAAGTAAGTTTCGAGCAAGGTTTTCACCTAATTGCTGAGCATTGTGTGCTTCATCTGTGAGTTCAGCACGCAGTAATGTTTGCCCATCAGGACTTCCGACGCGACCTTCAATATGAATTTTGCCATCTTGTAAGGTTGCATAGCCCGCAATCGGTACCTGACAACCACCTTCAAGATAGGCATTAAAAGCACGCTCAGCACGCACACAAACATCAGTCTCTGTATGTAAAAGAGGTTGTATTAAAGCCAATACGTCTGGATCATCTGCACGACATTCTAAACCAAGAGCGCCCTGCCCAACCGCAGGCAAACTTACACTTGGCTCGATACAGTGACGAATGCGTTCTTCTAATCCTAAACGTTTTAAACCAGCACTCGCCAAAATAATCGCATCGTATTGACCATCATCTAACTTACTTAGGCGAGTTCCAACATTTCCACGTAAATCAATAATTTGTAGATCTGGACGTTGTTTTAAAATTTGTGATTTACGACGTAAACTTGAGGTGCCAACTTTTGCTCCTTGCGGCAAATCAGCAAATTTTTCAAATTGATTCGAAACAAAAGCATCTAAAGGATCTTCACGTTCGCAAATGACCGCTAAAGTTAAACCTTCCGGTAATGCCATCGGAACATCTTTCATTGAATGTACAGCAAGGTCGGCACGACCATCTAAAAGTGCTGCTTCCAACTCTTTAACGAACAACCCTTTACCACCAATTTTTGCTAAAGGTGTATCTAAAATTTTATCGCCCTGCGTGACAAACTTAACCAACTCCACCGTTAAATCTGGGTGAAGCTCCTGTAAACGGGCACGAATATGTTCTGCCTGCCAAAGAGCAAGTGGGCTTTGTCGTGTAGCAATTTTCAAGGTTTTCATAAATTCAAGCATGGGCTGGTCAAACAATACACCCTAAACTTAACTTGATCCCTTAAAATTGCAAGTAAAATCTCACTGACAAAATAGGATGCTGACTCGTTAAAGTTGGTGTATTCGCTCTCTAAGGGTAGATAAATGACGGCGGCTTACAGAAAGTCTTTCATCCAAGCCACGTAATCGAACCTGATACTGACCTGAACTCACAAGCTCTAAACCATCTAAATAAGCAATTGAGACCAAAGCATTTCGATGAATACGAATAAACTGATCTGCAAATTCAGTTTCAAGTTCTTTTAGCGTTTCATCAATCAAGACACTGCCATTTTTATGTCGTACCGTGACATATTTCTGATCTGCCAAAAAATAATAGATATTTTCAACAGGAATCAGCTCAACACCGCGATAAGTTTTAGCAGCAATTTGATGTCTTTGCGTTTTTAAATCCTGCAAAAGCGTAGGATTAGGTAAGGCACTGAGCTGCGCTTGAGTAAGTTGAGTTAATTGCTTAAAAACCTGCTCAAGTTCTTGAGGGTCAATCGGTTTAAGAAGATAAGCTTGCGCCTGTGATTTAAATGCTTCTAGAGCATGTTGATCATAGGCTGTGCAAAATACGATAGCAGGTCGAGGATTAAGCTGACTTAATTGCTCCGCACAGACGAGACCATTCATACCCGGCATTTGGATATCAAGTAAAATCACATCCGGTTGATGAAGCCGTGCCTGTTCCAAGGCATCTTGGCCATGATGAGCTGTTGCGACAACATCATGTCCCATCTTTGAAACTAAACGTGATAATCGTTCCACTGCAAGTGGCTCGTCATCACAAATTAGCACCTTCATTCATCCTCCTTGTCACCGTTAACTTGGTCCATTTTTTTATGGTTAACTCTGACTGACTTATTATTTTGATTGGTAGTGATAGCTCATAATAGTGGTATATAAAGTTTCACCCTTATACACCTGGAACCTAACAGAGTTCCCATAATACGCCTTCAAGCGCTGCTTAACATTTTCAAGAGCGATTCCATGCCCTTTCCGTGATTTTATTGTATCGTCTGTATAAGGGTTGGTAATGACTATACTGACCTGATTTTGCAATATTTCAACCAATACCCCAATGGTTGCTTTACCTATCATTGGTTCGACCCCATGAAAAATACTATTCTCTAACAAAGGTTGTAATGTCAATAAAGGAATCGTGACCTGCTTTAATTGCAAAGGTTCAATTTCCATTTTCCAGTCAACTTGTAAACGCTCACCTAAACGTATTTGTTCAATTATTAAATATTGTTTACTAAGCTCAATTTCTTCATACAAGCTTACCAATTTTAATTCTTGAAAACTCGCTCTAAATAAACGTGACAGACTAATCAGCATACTTTCTGCTTTATCTGGGTCTATCGTAATTAAACTCACCACATTATTTAAACTATTAAATAAAAAATGAGGATGAATACGTGCTTGCATAGCCTGAATACGAGCATTTAATTCTGCATATTGTTGATGCAACCATTGTTCCCGAACATATAAATAGCGCAAACAAAATGCGCCAAGTAATATTCCATAACTTAAATATAATGGGACATGAGTAAAATAAATACTCCAGTCCTGTCCTGTAGCAGACATCCTTTTCAAAATTCCGAATTGAAAAAAATTAGTTATGATGGTGGTCGCCACCACAATCGCTTGCAACAAGACAAAACCAATGGCCAAAGCATATTTTTGCTGAAGCTGACTAAAAAAATTTTGAAAATATTCAACTAAAGCAAAAAAAGACAAAATCACCCAGTTAATAAAAATCATATATTGTAAAAAGCGTGACCCACTTAATGCGTGCCAAGACTGCGCTTCCGCCAAGGCCAGAACCAATGCCAAAACATTACTTGCAATAATTAATTCTAATAAGTGTTGCCAACGATCAATTTTCGTAAAAAAATAGGAGGAATTTTGATTTCGATATGCTGTAGAAAACAACTTTGTTTGTTGAGCTTCGGCAAGTGATATACTCTTTTTTATTTTACTGAGCCACCATGACCACATCTTCAAATCCCCCTAATTCAGCAGCCCCAAACCAAACCTCAGGTATGTGGGGTGGTCGTTTTTCTGAAGCGACAGACGCTTTTGTAGCAGAATTTACTGCCTCTGTTCAGTTTGACCAACGTTTTTATAAGCAAGACATCGCTGGTTCTATTGCGCATGCTACCATGCTTGCGAAAGTTGGCGTACTGACAGAAGCAGAACGAGACGACATTATTGAAGGTTTAAGCACCATTCGCGCAGAAATTGAAGCTGGAAACTTTGAATGGCGTATCGATCTTGAAGATGTTCACATGAACATTGAATCACGTTTGACTCAACGTATCGGCATTACAGGTAAAAAATTACACACTGGTCGTAGTCGTAATGACCAAGTTGCAACGGATATCCGTCTTTATCTTCGCGACGAAATTGATGATATTTTAGGCTTATTAGAGCGTTTACAAAAAGGTTTGTTGGGCTTGGCTGCCAAAAATGTAAACACCATTATGCCTGGCTTCACTCATTTGCAAACAGCTCAACCAGTAACTTTCGGCCATCACTTATTGGCATGGTTTGAAATGTTGGTTCGTGACACTGAGCGTCTTCAAGACTGCCGTAAACGTGTAAACCGTATGCCACTTGGTTCTGCGGCGCTTGCTGGTACAACTTACCCGATTGACCGTGCTTACACAGCAGAATTACTCGGTTTCGAAGCTGTATCTGAAAACTCACTCGATGCTGTATCTGACCGTGATTTTGCCATCGAATTTAATGCAGCAGCATCTTTAATCATGATGCACTTATCACGTATGTCTGAAGAACTTATTCTTTGGACTTCTGCACAGTTTAAATTTGTGAATATTCCTGATCGCTTCTGTACTGGTTCTTCAATCATGCCACAGAAGAAAAACCCTGATGTTCCAGAACTCATCCGTGGTAAATCTGGCCGTGTGTTTGGTGATTTAATTAGCTTACTTACGCTCATGAAGGGTCAGCCATTGGCGTACAACAAAGACAACCAAGAAGATAAAGAACCTTTATTTGATGCAATCGATACGGTTCGTGGTTCACTCATGGCATTTGCAGACATGATTCCTGCATTGGTTCCAAATATTGAAATCATGCGTGAAGCTGCACTTCGTGGGTTCTCGACTGCCACAGACCTTGCTGACTACTTAGTGAAAAAAGGCGTTGCGTTCCGTGATGCGCATGAAATTGTGGGTAAAGCTGTTGCATTAGGTGTGGCTGAAGAAAAAGATTTATCTGAACTCACACTTGAGCAATTACAACAATTCTCTGACCTAATTACAGCAGATGTATTTGATAAAGCTTTGACACTAGAAGCTTCGGTAAATGCACGTGATCATATTGGCGGAACTTCACCAAAACAGGTTGAAGCTGCGATTGCCCGTGCCCATAAACGTCTAGAACAGTTATACGCTTAAGGATACAAAATGAGTCGACAAGTATTTTGCCGTAAATATCAAAAGGAAATGGAAGGATTAGACTTTGCTCCGTTTCCGGGTGCTAAAGGCCAAGAATTTTTTGAAAATGTTTCTAAGCAAGCATGGCAAGAATGGCTACAACACCAAACTACGCTAATTAATGAAAAGCGTTTAAACGTGTTTGATCCAGAAGCGAAAAAATTCCTTGAAGAACAACGTGAGAAGTTCTTCAATAATGATGAAAGCGTTGAAAAAGCAGAAGGTTGGAAGCCAGAATAATTCGTTTTTTCTAAGCTCATCATCATTAAAAAGGCGGGTTTATATACATAGACCTGCCTTTTTTTACGTGAAACTTACACAAACATATAAAGCCTTACATAGAGCGCACAGGACTCTACATGACATAAATTGGCTCACACCTTAATATCACTTCATAGCAAGTAAGACACGATCCCTGTCGTGTTTTCTCTTAATGCACTTGATTTTCTGTCCTGAACTTCCCCCCAAAGTTCGGGACATTTTTTTATCTATTGTTTTAAACAAATAAAAAAGCCTTGTTTCAAACAAGGCCTTTCGATACTTCAACTCAAGTATTACTTTTCGTGAACTTTTGCTTCAATTTCTTCAATTTTGGTATGGCGAGCATCAAAACCTTTTGCCATGTAAATCACTTGTTCAGCAATGTTACGAGCATGGTCACCAATACGCTCTAAAGAACGTAAAACCCACATCACGTTAATTACACGTGCAATATGACGCGGGTCTTCAATCATATAAGTCATTAAAGTACGTGTTGCTGACTGATATTCACGGTCAATGTCAGCATCGGCTAAAAGTACACGTAATGCCTGATCGGCATCTAAACGCGCAAAAGCATCTAGGGCATCATGAATCATGACACGTACTTGGTTACCAATATGGCGGGGTTCCATGTAACCACGAGGGGATCCACCCTCTTCACATAGATTTTGTGCAATACGGGCAATTTTTGCAGCTTCGTCACCAATACGCTCAAGGTCGGTATTGGCTTTGCTCATCGCAATCACCATACGCAAGTCAATCGCTGCTGGATGGCGACGCGCCAAAATCAGTGTCAGACCTTCATCAATATCACGCTCATATTGATTGACTGCATTATCTTTAAATTGAACATCAATTGCTAAGTTTGCATCTGTATCAAGCAAAGAATGAAATGCATTGGCAACCTGTTGTTCGACCAAGCCACCCATGGTCATAAACTTTGTGTTCACATCTTGCAAATCTTCATTAAATTGAGAAGAAATATGATGGCTTAACACCGGATTACTCGGACTCAAGGGAAGCCTCCAACATGATGGCGCAGGGATAAAATGATTGAGCATTAAAACACATCAATCATTAAATTTTTATGACAAAATTAAATTTCAGATAAAAGCATTTTTTTATTACTGATACGTTAACCAGCTGTTTAATTCGACCAGATCTTTTTCACCTAACTGGCCTACAGCAGCTTTTAAACGCAGTACATTTAATAAATAGTCATATTGAGCATTAAGATAATCCTGTTTTGCAGAAAAAGCATTACGCTGCGCCAATAAAACATCAACCATACTTTTTAAGCCTTCGTTATAACTGGCTTTTGAAGCTTGAGAAACAAGTGCCGAAGAGTCCATTGCCGCCTTTCTTGCTTCAAGTTTTGCCCGGTCGGTATCTACCTGCATAAAAGCACTTTTTACATCGACATTGGCACGGCGAATGGCCGCATCGAGTTGGGCTTGCGCTTTATTTAACTCTACACTGGCTTTTTTAATAGAGGTTCGGGTCTGACCTCCATTAAATAGATTCCAGTTCATCTCTACCCCTACCTGATCAAACTTCCCATCAGTCGAAATCAGCGTTTCTGGGGTTTGTTTGGTATAACCATAGCTCGCAACTGCGTCTATCTGTGGATAAAGTGCAGCTTTTTCCACACGGCGTTGATCTTCAGCATATCGTCGTTGTAAACGCGCTTGCTGAATCTTTAAATTTTGTTGTTGGGCTAAACTTAACCAATCATCAAGCTGGGCTGGATAAGGTTTTTGAAAAGTAAAATCACTTCGCAGTACTGCAAGCTTATCTTGATAAGGACCAATATATTCCGACAGTTGCTCTTGAGCTAATAGAATCTGTACATTGGTCGCAATACGGTTGGCTCTGGCACTTTGATATTGAGCATTTGCTTCACTTACATCACTACGTGCCACCAAACCTTCTTTAAGCTTGGCATTCATCATATTGAGTTGTTCAAGTAAAGCCTTTTCTTCTTGTAAATATGCAGCGGTAAGTGCCTGCTGACGTAGTACATTAAAATAGGCTTCTGCCACGTTTAAAACATGATCTTGTTTTTGCAAGCGTAAAGTAATTTCACTAAGAGCAACCGAGGTTTTAACCTGTTTATAACCTTCCCATGCATCCATACGAAAAAGAGGCTGACGAGCAGATAAAGTTGCTTGTTTGGTTGTTGATGTATTACTTACCAAAGCATCGGACAGTCCCTCTTGATCAACACCGGGAAAATTTGAACGCTTTACGGTTTGGCTATTACGATTAATCTTTCCAGATAAGGTGACTGTAGGCAATAAAGCACCAGTTGCTAAGCCTAAATTGAGCTGATCTGCTTCAAATTGTTGTTGATTCGCTTGCCATGTCGGATCATTTTGCTTTGCGCGCTCATAAGTTTCAACTAAATCTAAAGCAAAACTCGGCGATGCAAAACTCCATAAACTCGCCACAAGCATTAATTTTATTTTCATTGTCTAAATCAACGATAAAACTTGGCTTTAAGACTAAGAAAAATTTGATTTAAACTCAAGCCAGTAAAAGTTTTCATTTTTATGTATTTTCAGGCTTTGATAACATCAAAATACAAATGAAAATCAAAAACATGCCTAGCCAGCCCCCCCATGATACATGTTCACCCACCAACACAATCGCAAAAATCGCAGCAACTAAAGGCTCAGATAAAGTTAACGTAGTCGCTTTGCTCGCATTTACAGTCTTTAGCCCAAAGCCGAAAAGTAAATAACCGAGGAACATAGGAATTAGCATCATATAGCCAGCCACAAGTAAATTTGTTGAGCTCTCTAATAAACCGCCCCCTGTAAGCAACAAAGTAGGAAGTAAAATAACTGCTCCGCCACCCATAATCATGCCCATTGCAGCTTTAGCAACAATACCTCGGTCTATTAATCTTTTTGCAGCCCATGAATAAAGTGAATATGTTGCTCCCGCTACCAGCCCAAGAAAAATACCAAAGATTTTATTCCATTCATTTGTGCTCTCTTGTGCTGTGTGGCTTTCACCCATAGATAATAAACTTACTCCCATAACACCAAACACAAAACTCAGGAACCATGTTTTAGATAAAACTTTACGGTCAAAGAATCGCTCTAAAACTGCTGCAATGAGTGGAGCCGAACCAATTGAAACCACTGTACCAATTGTAATTCCGGCATAATGCATAGAAGAATAAAAAGCTAAGGGATATATCCCAACTGCTGCAATGCCCAAAAGAATAATAGGAATATTACGCCCAATAAATTGCCGGTTTTCCCGTATAGCTCGTGAAGCAACCAGAGCTTGTAAAAGGCCTCCACCGCCCATCGCTACAGCACCAATTGCCAGTGGTCCAAGTGTTGGGGCAAATGCTGCCGCAGTTCCTGTTGTCCCCCACAAAACAGAGGCAACTAAAATTGCAATTGTGCCACCATAACTACTATTTTTAATAAGGCTAATCATGTTGGCATTCTCGATCTAAAATATCTTCTGCCATTTGCCTCGCTAATTGAAGTTGACGGCTACTACCTTCTAGACCAGCTCTTGCCATAGAACCTTCTAAAAGAAAAGAAAGTTGTGAGGCGATATAGCTAATACGCTGTGAGTCTGGTATTAATTTTTTTAAATGCTCAGCAACAATAGCCTCAACTTCTTCTTTATGCCTTCTTACCGAACTTCGTCCTGCACTATTTGCAGGAAACTCAGCAGCAGCATTTAAAAGTCCACATCCCCTAAAACCCTTTTCATAAGCAAACTCGGCATGATCTTGATAGGCATCAAATACGGCCAAAATAGCTTCTTTAGCTGTTTTTGTTTTTTCTAAACGGTTTTGATAAAGGTCTAACCACTCTTGATGTCGTGCAGCAATGTAGGCATCAACAAGATCTCCTTTTGAAGAAAAATTATTGTAAAGCGACATCTTGGCTACATCTGCTTTAGCCGTAACCGAGTTAATGCCAGTTGCAGTAATACCATCGTTATAAAATAGTGTAGCTGCTGCATCGAGAATTTTCTGTCTTGCTGTTTTATCATTCATGGTATTAAATTAAGTAGACCGACCTACCTAATAATAAAGATTTCTAACAGTGATGCAATCTTTTTAAGCGTTATAATTTGAGCAATATTAATTTTGATAAAAATATAAAGATGAAAAAAATTCTAATGATGAGTATGTGCAGTGCACTACTTTTAGCTGGATGTAGTAAAACATCAGAGCAAGATCAGGCTGTATCTAAAGAGCAAAAATCAACTGCACAAAAGTCCACCGAACAGCGAGACAGTAGCTGCTTACAAATTATGGCTGCTATGCAGAAAATTAATCAAAATAGTAAAATAGAAGACCTAAATCAAATTAATGAAAAACTTAAAACCTGTGTTCCCTCTTTAAAAAATAATGAACAGCTTAAGCTAATTGAAGCATCGACGGCTATGTATCAGCGTTTTCTAAAACAAGAACATAATGAAAAAACAGCAAAAGCGTTTGAAGCTTTTGGATATGCCATTTTAGAACAAGAACTATTAGATGCTAAAAAAACAATGAAAACCAAGAAAAAGTTATTCGATCAGCTTAGTACTCGTGATCAATATCTGATTCAACACGAGGGCCAAGCCTATATTGAGCTACTCTATCAAGGTGAGGGCATGTTTACTTACCGCCGTCAGCCAAACTATTTAGTTGATGTTTTTGCTAAAGCCCTACCCGCTGACCAAAAAGAGTTCTTAACTCGCATGGCAAAAGACAATAAAGACATTTTCTATGACGATGGTGCGTTGGCTATCTCATGGAAAGAGCTTACTGAGCGTGCATTATTTTGGGAAAAATTTATTCAAAAATATCCAAAGAGTTATTTTATTAGTGATGTAAAATTATTATTTAATGAGTACCGATATTTTATTTTCTTTGGGCTAGATAATACGCCTGTATCCAATGAGTTTGCTCCAAACACATGGATTGATAAAGATGCTCTACAACAAATTCGTTTCTTATCTACACAAAAACAATCCAGCTTAGCAAAACCCGCTCAACAATTTCTGAAGTTTATTGCCACTCCTGTGGATGAGCGTAATAAACAATTCAAGACAGATTTAATTGATGAAAATGGACAAAAAAAATCAACTTACCAGATTGTGCATGAACAACTTGAGCAATTATTAGAATTAGAGTCACCGTGGAATACCAAAAGTTATCGTGACTGCCACATGGATGCGGTTTGTATAGATACAAATTGACAATGCCAGCCAACCTAAAACATGTTAGTCTTTAAATCGCTTGACGGAGCGCGAGTAATAGCTCGCTGAGATTGTGTAAATTCCGTGTTATCGCAACACAAGTTTGATCACAAGTACCGTTGAACCTGATCAGGTTAAGACCTGCGTAGGAATCAAGCCATCTGAAAACTTAAAGCCCTCAATTTATCTAGTTCAAGATAAATCCGCCATCGTTTTTGGTCGTGCTTGATTCGTTGATGTTATTCATAAGGATCATGTGATGAACCAATTAACGAATCTCTCTTCTGCTGAAATTTCAGCACAACATGAACAAGATGCAAAAGATTTAACCCGCATCTTACCCGCTTCAAAAAAAGTTTATATTGAAGGCTCTCGCCCTGATATTCAGGTTCCAATGCGAGAAATTTCTTTAACTGACACCCCAACTGGCCTTGGTGGTGAGCACAACCCACCTATTATGGTATATGACACTTCAGGTGTTTATACTGACCCAAATGTTCAAATTGATTTAAACAAAGGTTTACCTTCAGTTCGCCAAAAATGGATTGAAGAACGTAACGATACTGACGTACTTTCGGGTTTAACTTCAAAGTTTGGTCAGGAGCGTTTAAAAGATATTCGTACTGCTGATATTCGCTTTGCACATATTCAAAACCCACGCCGCGCTAAAGCAGGCAAAAATGTCACTCAAATGCACTATGCCAAGCAAGGTATTATTACGCCTGAAATGGAATATATTGCGATTCGTGAAAATCAGCGTCAATGTGAAGCTGTAGATATGCGCCAGCACCCAGGTCAAAACTTTGGTGCGAAAAACTTAAAAGAAATTACACCTGAGTTTGTTCGCCAAGAAGTTGCCGAAGGCCGCGCTATTATTCCTGCCAACATTAACCACCCAGAACTTGAGCCAATGATTATTGGCCGTAATTTCTTGGTTAAGATTAATGCCAATATTGGTAACTCAGCGCTTGGCTCTTCAATTGATGAAGAAGTTGCGAAAATGACATGGGCAACCCGTTGGGGTGCTGACACTATTATGGACTTGTCTACAGGTAAAAATATTCATGAAACACGTGAATGGATTATTCGTAACTCACCTGTTCCAATCGGTACCGTACCTATTTATCAAGCGCTTGAAAAAGTGGATGGTGTTGCAGAAGACCTAACTTGGGAAATCTTCAAAGACACACTGATTGAACAAGCTGAGCAAGGCGTTGATTACTTCACCATTCACGCAGGTGTATTGCTTCGCTATGTGCCACTTACAGCAAACCGTTTAACGGGTATTGTGTCTCGTGGTGGTTCAATCATGGCGCAGTGGTGCCTCGCTCATCATGAAGAGAACTTCTTATACACACACTTCGACGAAATCTGTGAAATTATGAAAGCCTATGACGTGTCATTTAGCTTAGGCGATGGCTTACGTCCGGGTTGTATTCAAGATGCAAATGACGAAGCGCAGTTCAGTGAACTTAAAACATTGGGTGAGCTTACACACCGTGCATGGGAACATGATGTTCAGGTCATGATTGAAGGTCCGGGCCATGTACCAATGCACATGATTAAAGAGAACATGGACTTGCAGTTAGAGGTATGTAAAGAAGCACCATTCTATACACTTGGGCCTTTAACTACAGACATCGCTCCGGGTTATGATCACATTACTTCTGCAATTGGCGCAGCTATGATTGGTTGGTATGGCACAGCAATGCTTTGTTATGTGACACCAAAAGAGCATTTAGGTTTGCCAAACAAGAAAGATGTAAAAGACGGAATTATTACCTACAAGATTGCAGCACACGCAGCCGATCTTGCCAAAGGCCATCCGGGTGCACAGGTTCGTGATAATGCCTTGTCTAAAGCACGTTTCGAATTCCGTTGGGATGATCAGTTCAACCTAAGCCTAGATCCAGATACAGCACGCAGCATGCATGACGAGACTTTACCAAAAGAAGCGCATAAATCTGCACACTTTTGCTCAATGTGTGGTCCAAAATTCTGTTCAATGAAAATCACCCAGAATGTACGTGACTATGCCAACAATCTCACCAATAGCGATTCAGAGGTTGAAGAAGGCCTCAAAGCAATGAAAGAGGTTTACCAAGAGCAAGGACAAAAACTGTATCATAAAGTGTAAATATTCAAAAAAAACACTTGCCTAGCCATGATTCTCGGTTAGGATGAAATAAATAGATTTCGTCCTGATCGAATCATGAGTATTGTCGAGCATCCAAGTTATACATCTAAAGATGTCGAAGTAACATCACGTGAACCTCTGTTCAGTGGTTTTATTCAAGTTGAAAAAGTCAGCCTTCGACATCGTCTATTTAATCAATCTGAATATACTCCTGTATTGCAGCGCGAACTTGTGCATCGACCTGAAGCGGCTGGTGTCCTACTCTACAATGACCAAAAACAACAGTTTGCCCTAATTGAACAGTTTCGTGTTGGTGCTTTAGATGACTCTCAATCGCCGTGGCAACTCGAAATTATTGCAGGCGTGTTAGATGGCAATGAGTCACCAGAAAGTTGTATTCGCCGTGAAAGCCTTGAAGAATCAGGTTGTGAAGTTCAGGATTTAGAGCATCTATTTAGTTTTTACCCATCAGCAGGCGCCTGTTCAGAATTATTTCATCTATATGTCGCCGAAACCAATTTACCTGCTGTAGGCGGTGTTTTTGGAGTAGATGATGAGGGTGAAAATATTCAGCTGCATTTGTTTAGTTATAGCGAAATTCAAACACTACTCGACAGCGGACGTTTAAGAAATGCCCCTGTTATTATGGCATTACAATGGCTGGCTCAACACAGCAAAACGATAATAAATCCGAAGAGGTAGGACGGTGACTTTCCAAGTCTCAACACTTTCACAAAAAAATCATGTCATCATACAAATTACCGATACACATTTATTGGAGTATCCACAGCTAGAATTTGTGGGGATGAATCCTGAAGAAAGTTTCCATGCCATTATCCAGCAGATATTGAAACAACATCCAGAAGCGGACGCGATTATTCATACCGGAGACCTCGCACAAGCCCCAACCCCTATTACCTACAAGCGTTATATCAGCTTTATGCAAACCTTAGGTTTGCCTTTTTTCCACACGCTCGGTAATCATGACAATGTGGACTACTTTCCACTGCATAACGAAAATCATCAGGAACCTGTGGTGGTCGGTTTAGGGAATTGGCGCATCATTATGCTCAACAGTGCCGTAAAGGGAAAAGTAGATGGTCATTTGTCATTGGAACAATTAGAAAATTTAGAAAACTTACTTGAGCAATTTGCAGATCATCCAGTTCTGCTGGCTTGCCATCATCACCCATTTGCCATGAAATCAAAATGGATTGATCATCATAAGCTACAAAACTCAAATGCACTGCTAGATACGTTAAGCCCATTTAAAAATGTAAAGGCTTTAGTTTGTGGACACGTACATCAAGACTCTCTTAATATTTGGCAAGGTATCGAATTTTTCTCGACACCTTCCACAAGTGTACAATTTAAACCGTTTAGTAACGATTTTGCACTCGATCAAAATGCACCGGGTTACCGTTACATTCGTCTGAATAATGATGGTACTTTTGAAACAAAAGTGTTTCGACTTGAAAATTTCGAAACCCATATAAACACTGATATTTCAGGATATTAGTCCTAAATTGAATACCTCTATGAGGAATTATGACTAGGGCAAACACGTTTTGAAATTATTTACGGGATAGAATGACTATCATCTTGCAGGAAAAATCTATATGATGACGACCCGATGGAAAAATCCATCGATGGTTTTCTATAAAAACACTTGCATATCACCATATTTTTTGCGTATAGATAATACGTGTATGATGAGGAATGCCCTATTATGGCGAATGACAACCACAACCAAGTTTTGGATGAACATACAGAAGTTGTAGTAGAAGGTGATAAAGCTTCTGCAAAACGTGCACGTAAAGTGAAACCTAAAACTTCTGACGTAGGCTCAACTGCAAGTTTATTTGGTATTGCACCTTATCAACCTAAGAAAAATGAAGAGTACATGTCTGAAGGACAGCTCGAGCATTTCCGACAAATTCTGCAAGCATGGAAAGCTGAATTAATGTCTGAAGTTGATCGTACTTTAAATACGATGCAAGATGAATCAACTGCATTGCCAGACGTAAATGACCGTGCTACCCAAGAAGAAGAATTTGCAATTGAATTACGTACACGTGACCGTGAACGTAAATTAATTCGTAAAATCGAACAATCTCTTGAAGCGATTAAAAACGAAGACTACGGTTTCTGTGAAACTTGTGGTATCGAAATCGGCTTACGTCGTTTAGAAGCGCGTCCAACTGCAACGTTATGTATTGACTGCAAAACCTTGGCAGAAATTAAAGAGAAGCAAAATAACGGTTAATTGTGACGGTTAAGAATTCTCTAGCCGAGTTCGACTCGACTTTTGCGCAGCAGTTAAATCGCTTGCCAGAAAAGCATAGCTTTTCTCTTGCGCAGCGGCGGAACAATGTTCCACTTAATCGCTGCTCATACTCAGGCCGGTTTGCGCCCTCGCCAACCGGCCCTTTACATTTCGGATCACTGATTACTGCTGTTGCCAGTTACTGTGATGCTAGAGCTCACAAAGGGCGATGGTTTGTTCGTGTTGAAGATACTGACATTCCGCGCATCTATCCTGGTAGTGAAGACCATATACTCGCATCAATTGAAGCTTTTCAGTTCGATCCTGATGCAGAGATCATCTTTCAAAAAGACCGCCTAAATATTTATGAAAGCGTATTAGACCAACTTAAAAAAGAAGGTTTAGTTTACGCCTGTCAATGTACCCGTAAAATGCTCGGTTCAAATGCAATCTATGCAGGTACTTGCCGTGATTTGCATCTCGATTTTCAAGATCAAGCGATTCGCGTAAAAGTTCAGGATCAGCAGATCTGTTTCGATGATCGATTGCAAGGACTTCATTGTTCTAATCTACAACATGACCTTGGTGACTTTGTTCTTAAACGCCGTGATGGCATTATTAACTACCAACTTGCTGTTGTCGTGGATGATTATCTACAAGGTATTACACACGTTGTTCGTGGTGCAGACCTTTTAGATAACACTGAACGCCAAATCTGGCTGGGTCGGCTCCTCGGTTACCCTAAACTAAGCTATATGCATCTTCCTCTGGCTATGAATGATCAGGGGCAAAAGCTTTCTAAACAAAATCTTGCTCAAGCACTCGATTTAACTAAAGCTCCTCAATTACTACAACACGCCATACAAGCCCTAGGTCAACCCAAGGTTGATTTAGATCGCCCTGAAGTGATGCTCAAGCAAGCTGTAGCTCAGTGGAATGTAGATTTAATTCCTCACGGACAAGAGCTTGGCGGAATATATTTATAAATAAAAAAAGCCCGATTCGATATCGGGCTTTTCATAACAACTGAAATAGTTTAGAAGTTCGATTCTTCTCTTTCAGGGTTTACTTCTTGAGTTGACGCATCAATCTTTAAGATCAAGCTAATCATAGCTGCACACATCATTAAAGACGTACCACCATAACTAATAAATGGTAGTGTTAAACCCTTGGTTGGCATTAAGCCCATGTTCATACCCGCATTTACCAAAATCTGGAGTAAGAAAATAATACTAATACCGTAAGCCAAATAGCCCGCGCGAAGATAATGATGTTTCAAGGCACGGTGTCCAATTTTGATACAACAAGCCAACATCAAGAAAGATAAGCCAATGACAATCGAAATACCAAAGAAGCCAAACTCTTCGCCTAACACGGCCAACATAAAGTCAGTATGCGCTTCTGGTAAATAAGATAGCTTTTGAACACTATGCCCTAAACCTGTTCCAAACCATTCACCACGGCCAAAAGCCATGAGTGCATTTGATAACTGATAACCCACACCTAATGGATCTGCCCATGGGTCGGTAAACGAAATCAAACGCTGGAAACGGTAAGGCTCAAACAAGATCAAAAACACGATACCAGTGACAATCGCACCAAGCATAATTAAGAACTGTGTTGGCGGCGCACCAGCTAAAAAGAATACACCCACCATCATCATGACGATAACAATCGTCGCACCCAAGTCAGGCTCGGCAATAATTAAACCGACCGTAATCGCCATCACACCACTTAAACGCAGTAAACCCTTCCAGTGCGTACGAACTTCTTTAGCACGGCGTACCACGTAGTCTGCCGTAAAGATTGCCATCATGACTTTGGCAACCTCTGTAGGTTGTAAGGTAAAACCACCGATTTTAATCCAACGTGTAGAACCATTGACTTCCGAACCTACCGCCAAAGCAGCAAGTAACAGAACCATGGTTAACAACCACAGCGGAAACGTATTTTTAAACCATGTATTGAGTGAGATTCGGTAGGTCAAATACGCCACGACCCCAGCAACCGCAATAGATATTGCATGGCGGATGACATAGTGAAACGGGTTCTCATGCATATATTCTGCATAAGGCATCGAAGCAGATGCTACCATCACCGAACCGATACATAACAATGCAACGACACAGAAAATCAAGACATTACGTGGCGTCACTTCCGCTGGCCATTTCGGCAATATCCGTTCATACCAATGATTGATTTTCTGGATTGTGGTCTGAGCTAAGCCTGCCATACTACATTCCTAATCATATTTTCTTTAAACCAACGAATTGACGCAGGCAACAAACTGCTGACCACGATCATTATAACTTTTAAACATATCAAAACTCGCACATGCTGGTGATAGCAATACCACATCTTCAGCTTGTGTTTCACGTTGACATAGCTCGACAGCTTCTTTAAGTGTTGCCGCATGTAAAATTTTAGTTGCGCCTTGAATGGCCTGCTCGATGACAGGCGCATCTTCACCAATCAATACCACAACTTTGGCATACTTTTCGATAGAAGAACGTAAAGGAGTAAAGTCTTGACCTTTACCCTGCCCACCTAAAATTAGGGCAACTTTACCTTTTTTCACTTCAATCGCAGCACCTAAACCATCAATTGCTGCAAGTGTGGCGCCCACATTGGTTCCTTTTGAGTCATTGTAATAACGTACATCATGTACGGTCTTTACATACTCACAGCGGTGCTCTAAACCTTTAAAGTGTTTTAAAGTTTCAAGCATAGATTCCATAGGTAAGCCAATTGCTTCACCCAATGCTAAACACGCTAAAGCATTAGCTACATTGTGCATACCTTGAATATATAAGTCTGAGCTTTTAATTAAACGCTGCAAGCCACGAGCAAGCCAAAGTGTACCGTCAGCATCTCTTAAAACGCCGTACTGGTTTAAGTCAGGTGCATTTAGACCAAAGCTTTGCATTGGCGTTGTATCAGGTACAAGAGGACGGCTTAAAGCGTCATCACGGTTAAATACAACTTTCTTGACACCTTGGAAAATACGGTGCTTTGCTTGGTGATACCCCAGCATATTGCCATGACGATCTAAGTGATCTTCACTCATGTTCAGTACCACAGCTACCTCAGCATTTAAGTGAGATGTGGTTTCTAACTGGAAGCTTGATAACTCAAGTACCAATAACTCTGGTTGATCTTTAAGTAAATCTAGAGCTGGGCGACCAAGGTTACCACCAACGGCAACTTTCTTACCTGCATCTTTAGCCATTAAGCCCATTAAAGTAGTAACAGTACTCTTCGCGTTAGAGCCTGTAATCGCAACAATCGGTACATCAGTTGCACGGCGAAGTAGCTGAATATCACCTACTACAGAAATACCTTTAGCAATAGCAGCCTGAATTTCTGGTAATTGTGGTGCAAGGCCTGGGCTTAAAATAATTTCTTCTGCTTGTAGTAATAATTCTTGATCCAGTTTACCAAAACTGGTCTTCACGTCTGCAGGAATTTGATCATGTCCGGGAGGTGTGGGGCGGGAATCCGTTACTGCAACTTGGTAGCCTTGTTCATGCAGGAAATTTACAGCAGAAACACCTGATATACCCAAGCCTGCTACAACTTTTAACCCACCACGTTGTATTAACATTTTTGCCCCACAATTTATCAATCGACAGAATGGCAAAAATGTTAGCACTTTGCTGTTTTGAATACTTTTTCAGTTTGACTTTTATTCTACTTTTTTTGTGTCAGTGCGTAAAAAAGCCATCATTCGATGGCTTTTTATACAGAAAAATTAACGCCACTTCACCGTTTGTACCGGAGCGGACTTTTGGGTAGGTGCATCATCAGTAGAACAGCCACAATTGCCACCACAACCGGCAGCCTGTTTAGGCTTCAACCATGACGCCAAACGCTGCCAACCCAAGCGTTGACACTGGATTGATAATGCAAGAAATACTGAAGCGGACGTTTGAGGAAATACCTTTTTAAAGACAACAATGGCACTCCACAACACCAATACAGCAACAATAAGGTAATCAAACATAAGCGCCTCCTATTAACCCCAAATGCGTGATGCAATTTGGTAGGTTAAAAATGACATGAGATAAGCCAAACCAAATAGATAAGCCGTCATGACAGCCACATGTTTCCATGAACCTGTCTCACGGCGTACCGTTGCCAAGGTTGCTAAACAATGTGGTGCATAAATAAACCAGACCAATAAAGATAGTCCTGTAGCCAATGACCAACCCGTGCCGTTTGCACTAATCAAATGAGCAAGCCCCTGTGCAACAGCATTATCATCAGCACCAGATAACGCATATACCGTACCTAATGCAGCAACCACCACCTCACGAGCAGCCATTGCGGGAATGAGAGCCACCACGATTTGCCAGTTAAAGCCAAGCGGTGCGAATAAAGGCTGAATAAAGTGCCCTGCCATACCCGCAAAACTATAATCAATTGCTGGTAGCGTTGCGCCTTCGGGTGGTTGAGGGAAAGTACACAAGAACCAAAGAATAATGGTCAATGCAACAATAATCCCACCAACACGACGTAAGAAAATCTTTGCGCGTTCCATCAACCCAATAGCGATACTTTTTGGATCAGGAAAACGATAACTTGGTAATTCCATTAACAAGGCATGCTGTGATTTGTCTTTACGCAAAAACTTCATCACAAAGGCAACACAAAGTGCACTTAAAATACCTGCCATGTATAAACCAAACAGCACCAAACCTTGTAAGTTAAAGATGCCTAAAACAGTTTGACTTGGAATAAATGCACCAATTAACAAGGCATAGACAGGCAAACGTGCCGAACATGTCATGAGAGGTGCAACCATGATCGTGGTAAAACGGTCACGTGAATCACTAATACTTCGGGTTGCCATAATGCCAGGAATCGCACAGGCAAAACTTGATAATAATGGAATGAAAGAGCGACCACTCAAGCCGGCTTTAAACATTAATTTATCGAGCAAGAACGCTGCACGCGGTAAATAACCTGATTCTTCGAGTACCAAAATAAAGAAGAAGAGAATCAAAATTTGTGGCAAGAAAGCCAGTACTGTGCCCGCTCCTGCCAGAACACCGTCTACGACTAAACTGCGTAGCACAGGTTGATGGATGGCTCCATTTAACCACTCACCTAACCATGGGATTACCCCATCTTCAATTGCAGCTTTAAAAGGTTCAGCCCAAGCAAATACTGCCTGAAAGACAATAAACATCATTACTGCCAAGCTGAGTAAGCCCAACACAGGATGTAAGAAAATTCGATCTAGAAAGTCAGTACGCTTATCATCATGATCAACAAAATTAACCACATCTTTAAAAATCGTTTCGATTTTCTGATGATGCCCACCACTTAAACCACTCAGTTCAGTATGAGGTACGGTATATTTTTCTTGATCAAGCGCATGCAATAAATTTTCAATACCTGAATTACGTACGGCAACCGTTTCAACAACAGGAACACCTAAACGCTCAGAGAGTTTCTGTGTATTGATTTGAATACCGCGACGACGCGCTTCATCCATCATGTTCAATACAACCAGAATTGGACGCCCTAATTCAATAATTTCAAGCACCAAACCCAAATGCAGTTTTAAGTTCGTCGCATCGACAATACATAAAAAAGCATCTTGCTGTCCTTCTTCGGCAATTTTGCCTTGGCAGACATCACGGGTAATTTCTTCATCTGGGCTAGTTGCCTGCAAACTATAGGTACCCGGTAAATCTAGTACACGAACTGCACGGCCTGAAGGTAATTGAAAGTTACCGACTTTACGCTCTACAGTTACACCCGCATAGTTAGCAACTTTTTGTCTTGTTCCAGTTAAATGGTTAAACAGCGAAGTTTTACCGCAGTTCGGGTTTCCCACAAGGGCAATACGTAGCGCATTACTCATGCGGGTACTCCTTCTAACTGAATCTCGATTTTTTCCGCTTCCGCCTTACGTAAAGCGAAACGAGTAAAGCCAATTTGGATTAAGATCGGATCACCACCAAAAATACCTTTGGTAATCACCTCTACTCGAGTACCTGGTACAAAGCCCAAGCTTTCCAAACGAATTGCGACCAAATCTTGTTGCTCGGATGTTTGTGTCATCCGATCTACTTTGGTGATGGTAGCCGCTTGCTTCACTTTCAACGCTGATAAACGCACCGCATCCGATCCTAAACCTTTTTTACTAGTATACATATAAATGAGAATAATTACCAAATAAGGTTAAATTTCAATTCTCACCTACTTTAATCGACAAATCTTAAAGTTTCTTTTAAAGTACAGTGGTTTAGAGGACATTGTTTATGATAAATAAGAAACCGCGTATTCCAAGCCCTGTTCAAATTCCTGAACATTTGAGCTTTTTACAAGGTTTTCGCGACTATTTAGTTGCACAAACAGTGAGTCCACATACTCGTAATGCTTATTTATCTGACCTGATTCAATGTGCTGAACTTCATAAAAAAAATAGCTTGCCGAAATGGTCGAGTGATGACATTTCTGATGTTCTCATTGAACTCACCAAAATAGGAAAAAGTCCACGCTCAATTGCACGTTGTTTATCTGCCCTACGCCAGTTTTACAAATTTTTACGTGAGCAAAAATTACGAAGCGATAACCCGGTAGCGACACATCACTCGCCCAAAATTGGCCGAGCTTTACCTAAGGATTTATCAGAAGAAGATGTCGAAGCACTGATTCAAGCGCCTGACATTACAACAGCTTTGGGGTTACGTGATCGAGCGATGTTTGAAGTACTTTATGCATGTGGTTTACGTGTTTCCGAGCTAATCAACTTGCGCTTGGAGCTAATCAATTTAAAACAAGGCTATTTACGTATTACTGGTAAAGGCAATAAAGAACGTTTAGTACCATTAGGCCAATATGCTTGTGACTGGGTAGAACGCTACTTAAATGATGCACGTCCACAACTTTATAAAACTTCCACTGACTATTTATTTTTAACTCAACATGGCGGAATCATGAGCCGTCAGAATTTTTGGTATGCAATTAAACGATATGCACTACAAGCCAATATTCAGGCTGAGCTGTCGCCTCATACCTTACGCCATGCCTTTGCAACACACTTGCTCAATCATGGCGCTGACTTGCGCGTAGTACAAATGTTACTGGGCCATAGTGACTTATCTACCACCCAAATCTATACCCACGTAGCGCAAGTAAGAATGCAACAATTACATGAAAAACATCACCCTAGGGGTTAAAAATTTTTAAACGAATTATATGAAATACACCGAACAATCATTTGATTTCGTTCACAAAGGTTAAGAAAGTTTTAACAATACACATTAGATTTTTTGTTATGCTTAGCAGCTTCTGACTATAAATACTGATGAAATAAGGGTTATCTATGTCCTTTACCCGATCTCAAATTTTTCTTGCCTGTGCTTTGGCTTCTAGCTTGTTGTTCAGTGCTTGTTCTAAAGAAAACAAACCACAAAAAGAAGATGCGCTCACAGCGACCGCACCTGCTACTGGGGAAGCTTCAACCATCATTGAACGTAATGCTAAACAACGTTTAATCGAAACTTTGCAAAAACAATTTAAGAATGCAAACATCAACGTCAAAATTTTAGACATCAAACCGACTGAAGTACCTAATTTATATTGGGTAAACCTTGAAGGTATGACTTCTGTTTATACGACAAGTGATGGTAAGTACCTTATTCAAGGTGATGTCATCCGTTTAGGCGGTAAAGAGCTGCATAATATTGGCGACAACCTTCAAGCATCAGAAAACAAAAAGCACCTTGCTGCTTTAAAAAATGAAGATTTGATTGTTTACCCAGCTAAGGGTGGTAAAGCTAAACATGTAATTTATGTGTTTACCGATGCAAGTTGTCCTTATTGCCACAAACTACATGAGCATTTAGCCGAGATTAATGAGAAAGGCATTGAGGTTCGTTACATTGCGTGGCCACGTGGCGAACAATTTATGCCAACGATGGAAGCCGTTTGGTGTAGTGCAGACCGTAAAGCTGCATTTAATCAAGCTGTACAAGGCATTAATATTCCACCTGCTCAATGTAAAAATCCTGTTCGCGAACAATATCAACTTGGTTTAAACATGGGTGTGAATGGTACTCCAGCCATCTACAACGTTGACGGACAATATCTCGGTGGCTACTTAACACCAGATGAGTTAGTTAAACGTCTGGATAAATAATATTCTCAATTTTGATGAATAGTTCACCAGTTATCTTGTACACAAAGCGCTGCTCTTATTGCAGCGCTTTGTTTTTTCAATAAATAGTTCTTTACATGCCAGTGTTTAAAGACTGATCTACTCTGCTTTTCCGAACATCGCACTCTAATTGATTGAACAGGCACGAAAAGCGCTAGAGTCTGGCGTTTTTTTTAGCTATGATCTAGCTTCAATTAAATGATTCAATGATGATATGGAGTGTGACGTGAAACCAGTTCGCCTGGCAATACTCGGTCTAGGTACCGTAGGTGGAGGAGCCCTTAAACTACTACAAGAAAATGCCGCTGAAATTAAACGTCGCACCGGTCGAGAAATTCAAATTACCCACGTTGGAACACGTCGCCCTCGTCCAGATCTCGAATTAGAAGGGATTAAACAAAGCGCAGACTTACTTGATATCGTTCGTCAACCCGATGTAGATGTGGTTGTAGAAGTGATGGGTGGTATTCACCCTGCTTACGAAGTCATTATGGAAGCCATCAAGCACGGTAAACAAGTTGTTACTGCAAACAAAGCTTTACTCGCTGAACATGGTAATGAACTATTTAAAGCAGCAGAAGACAACGCTGTCCAAATTGCTTATGAAGCAGCAGTTGCTGGCGGCATTCCAATTATTAAAGTGATTCGTGAAGGCCTTGCTGCAAACCATATTGAATGGCTAGCAGGCATCATTAATGGTACAGGTAACTTTATTCTCACTGAAATGCGTGAGAAAGGTCGTGCATTTGATGATGTATTAAAAGAAGCTCAAGAACTCGGTTATGCAGAAGCAGACCCAACTTTTGATGTTGAAGGTATTGATGCTGCGCATAAACTTACAATTTTAGCGTCTTGTGCGTTCGGTATTCCTCTGCAGTTCGATAAAGTCTATACCGAAGGTATCAGCAAAATCACTGCGCAAGATGTGAAATATGCCGAAGAACTTGGTTTCCGCATTAAACATTTAGGTATTGCACGTCGTGCTGAACATGGTATTGAGTTACGTGTTCACCCAACGCTTATTCCAGATGAGCAGCTTATTGCCAACGTAAACGGCGTTAAAAATGCTGTCTTAGTTCAAGCCAATGCCGTTGGTCCAACGCTGTACTACGGCGCTGGTGCTGGCGCTGGTCCAACAGCTTCTGCGGTCGTTGCCGATGTGATTGATATTGTTCGTGACATCTCTTATACAGAAGATGGTGCAGGCACAATTCCTCAACTGGCTTTCGAAGCATTAACAAATATGCCAATTTTAAGCCGTGAACAAATGACTACAGGTTATTACATCCGCTTAAATGCTGAAGATCAGACTGGTGTACTTGCAGATGTAACAACCATCTTAAGCCGTGCTGGAATCAGTATTGATGCCATCATGCAACAATCACGCTTAAAAGACCTCATTCCAATCGTAATTTTGACCGATCCAATCGTTGAATCAAAAATGGATGACGCTCTTGCGCAAATTCAAGCATTACCTGCAATTCGTGGCGAAATCGTAAGAATTCGTTTAGAATCGCTCGATAGTTAATCAGGTTGAGGGAAAGATTCCCTCTCCCGCTTCACCTCATAATTGGAACACCATCATGTCTAATGCCAATCGTTATACTGGTCTTGTAGATCGTTATCGTGACCGTTTGCCAGTTTCGGCAACTACTCGTGCTATCTCTTTGGGTGAAGGCAACACCCCTCTCATTAAACTTGAGAATATTCCACGTATTATTGGCAAAGATGTTGAAATTTATGTGAAATATGAGGGCTTAAACCCGACTGGTTCATTTAAAGACCGTGGTATGACCATGGCTGTAACCAAAGCGGTTGAAGAAGGTTCTAAAGCAATTATCTGTGCATCTACGGGTAACACGTCTGCTGCTGCTGCTGCATACGCTGCTCGCGCTGGTATCAAAGCATTTGTTTTGATTCCAGAAGGCAAAATTGCGATGGGTAAAATGGCTCAAGCCATGATGTATGGTGCGATCACTATGCAAATCCGTGGTAACTTCGATGATGGTATGCGTCTAGTAAAAGAAGTGGCTGATCAAGCTCCTGTAACGATTGTAAACTCAATCAACCCTTACCGTTTGCAAGGTCAAAAGACGATTGCTTATGAAATTGTTGAAGCTTTAGGCCGTGCACCTGACTATCACTGCTTGCCAGTAGGTAACGCAGGTAACATCACCGCTCACTGGATGGGTTATACAGAAGCTGTAGCAAACCAACCTGCTGATCAGTTTGAACAAGTGATTTATGATGCTGCGACCGATCAATTTACCGGTCCTAAACCAGAAGGCTTACCAACAATGGTAGGTTACCAAGCTTCTGGTGCAGCTCCATTCTTGCGTGGTGCTCCAGTTGAAAGCCCTGAAACAGTTGCAACTGCAATCCGTATTGGTAATCCACAAAGCTGGAACCATGCAAAAGCTGTGGTACGCGACTCTAATGGCTGGTTTGATGAACTTCAAGACAGCGAAATTTTAGAAGCTCAACGCTTACTTTCTATGTATGAAGGTGTATTTGTTGAGCCAGCGTCTGCTGCTTCTATCGGTGGTGCGATCCGTGACATTAAAGCGGGTAAAATTGCTGAAGGTTCTGTCATCGTATGTACAGTAACTGGTAATGGCTTGAAAGATCCTGATACTGCAATCAAACAATGTGCTGATGCAGTGATGTTGTCAATTGATGCAACAATGGATCAAGTAAAAGATTCGATTTTATCTAATATGTAAAATCTGAATTTTTATAAAAAACGGCTGTATTAAACAGCCGTTTTTTTATGCTATTTAAAATGGCATAAAAAAACGCTTCTTAATAGAAGCGTTTTTAAAATATTTAACTTAAATACGTTTTGGCAAATTACTCAACCAACCTAACAAGTTAGTTGCATCGTTATTACGCGCCTGTGTACTTGGTTCACCAAGCAATACAATGACTGCTGGACGTGAGTTCACAGTAGTATGCATAACAACACAACGGCCTGCTTCATTAATATAACCGGTCTTAGATAAGTTGATATTCCAACCACCATTACGCACTAAAGCATTGGTATTGTTTGACTTGAGTACACGGTAGCCTAAATTAAAGTCGTAAGTTGGTGTTGTTGAGAATTGACGGATCAAACCATACTGAGACGCTGTACTCGCCAAAATCCCCAAGTCACGCGCCGAAGAGACATTACGTGGGTCTAAACCAGTTGATTCGTAATAATGAGTGGCATTCATACCCAAAGAACGTGCTTTAGCATTCATCGCTGCTACGAATGCAGGACGTCCGCCCGGATAAGTACGCGCTAAAGCTGCTGCCGCTGGGTTTTCTGACTTCATTAAAGCAAACAGAAGAACTTCTGCACGGTTCATCTTGTCGCCCACACGTAAGGTAGAGCTTGAGTTCTTGCCATTTGCACCGGCAAAATCGATTTGCTCAAGTGTAATTTCTTCTGACATGTTTAAACGCGCATCTGCGGTTACAACTGCTGTCATTAATTTGGTAATAGACGCAATCGGTACTGACGCGTTGGTGTTTTTACTATAAAGGACCTCACCCGTTTGCGCATCCATTACAAGTGCAGCACGTGCACTAACACTCGGCTGGGCATTATAGCCCACGGTATCACGGATTGGAGCAACTCTAGGTGTAGAGCTAATAACTTTCGGTGCATTACTGCCACGTAAAGTTGTAGTAACAGACGTTGAACCTTGCGGAGTCGGCTCATCATCTTCATCATTTAAAAGTTGACTAGCATCCGCTGCAGACCAATTTAAACTTGCAGTACCAGTACTCCCTGAGGACGGGTTATTGACGAGTTCTGCAAAGCTTGTTGAACTCAAACTAAGCAAAATAGACATGCTTAGCACATGCATTAAAGACTTTTTAGAATTTTTCACGGCACAATACTCGACTCAGGGTGACACACATTTGCGCTTACTATCATTATGCCTTACATTTGAGATATAAGGTATAAAGCTTTACCGACACAATTGTGCACAACTATTCGCTCACTATAGAAGAATAGGATTGCTAATTTTGTCATTCCATTGCAAGCTTATTTTGCTTTATGTAACAAAAAACTTGTTTTTTGAAAGAAAGGAGGTCTTCTTGATTACAGTTTTAGTTGTCGATGACCATGAACTGGTACGTACGGGTATTTGCCGTATGTTAGAAGATCATGCAGATGTTGAGGTAATTGGACAAGCCGAATCTGGGGAAGAAGCTATTGCTATCGTTCGCCAGCAACATCCGCAAGTCGTACTACTTGATGTCAACATGCCAGGCATCGGTGGTGTAGAAACAACTCGTCGTTTATTACAAACAGCTCCAGAGACGAAAGTCATTGCTGTAAGTGGCCTTGCCGAAGAACCCTACCCATCTTTATTGCTAAAAGCTGGAGCAAAAGGCTATATCACCAAAGGAGCCCCAATTGCCGAGATGGTTCGTGCAATTAATAAGGTCATGCAGGGTGGTAAATATTTTAGTGCCGATATTGCCGAGCAACTGGCAAGCTCTTATTTATCTGATACTCAACAATCTCCTTTTGATTCGTTATCGGAGCGGGAAATGCAAGTTGCGATGATGGTCGTTAACTGTATTAGCGCACAAGAAATTGCCGATAAACTTTTTGTAAGTGTGAAAACTGTAAATACTTACCGTTACCGTATTTTTGAAAAGTTAGGAATTGATAGTGATGTAAAACTCACACATCTTGCGATTCGTTACGGTCTGATCAAACCATAATCAGACTTACATGCACTCTCCTTTAAATTCATCCCTGTCCCATACGATTTTTCGTTTGGGCACTTGGTATGGTTTATACCGTCTTATTATTGCGGTTAGCCTGAATATTATTTTGGTTTTAACCAATGCTCAAACCGACAATAGTTTGCAGCAACCCTCTTTATATTTTTACACCTTACTAAGCTATTCAATTGTAAGTCTTGTGCAATTGTTATGCTTTAAATTTATTGCTATCCAAACTACTCGGCAGCTTATTTTATTTTTTATTGTCGACATTATTTGTTTAAGCCTCCTTTCATTTTCTGCTGGGGAGCCTAATTTACAAATTAGTTTGCTGTATGTGATTGCAATCTTTACTTCGGCGATTTTGCTCAGTGCAAGAGTGTCTTTAGTTATTACCTTACTTGCGGTTATTGCGGTTATTTATCAACGCTTCGTGGGTAGTTTATTTGACTACAACAATCTAAACACAATCGGTAATAGCGCTTTATTAGCTTTTTTATTTTTCGTTGTTCACGGGATTGGACAAATTGCAGTGCAGCGCTTTAAATTACTTGAGGCACTCACCTTTCACCAGTCAATCGAGCTTTACCAGCTTCAAAATATTAACCGTTATATTTTAGAGCAAATTGAACAAGGCTATTTAGTTTTAGACGAAAATTACGACATTGTTGTTAGCAATCCCGCTGCTTGTTCACTACTTGGTATTCCTCCCCAGTTTGCCAATGAAAAATATCCTTTAGCTAAATGGCATCCCGATTTATTTGAAATATTGAAGTTTGGCGACTTAAAAGAAAATGACCGATTTATTTTTGAGTCTCGGCTATCGGCTTATTCCATTAATATTAAAGTACAGCATCTTTTAGTGCCGCAACAAGCTCTAACACTACTCATTTTACAAGATGCCCAACAAATTAATCAGCAAGCACAGCAACTTAAACTTGCCGCTTTAGGGCAACTCTCGGCAAGTATTGCACATGAAATCCGCAATCCCCTGGCTGCAATTGTTCAAGCAAATGAGTTACTTAAAGATAGTGATCTCGAACAACAAAATACTTTACGCCATATGATTGGCAAGCAAACTAAACGCATTGATAGTATTGTTCAGGACACCTTAGGACTTGCTCGTAGCGAAAGAACACACCCTATTCAGATTGACTTAAACAATTTTATAAATACGCTACTCGATGAAGATTTATCTGACGTTAAGCACTCAATTCAACTCAAAATTTCTGATCGTTCTTTAAAATTTTTATTTGACGAAAAACAACTAAGACAAGTCATGATCAATTTAGTGCGAAATGCTTTACGACATAATGCACCCGACTCACCGAATGTCATGATCAACATTCATTCACAAACAAATAAAAT
Source organism: Acinetobacter sp. 1566109 (assembly GCF_000582255.1). NCBI lineage: Bacteria > Pseudomonadati > Pseudomonadota > Gammaproteobacteria > Moraxellales > Moraxellaceae > Acinetobacter > Acinetobacter sp. 1566109. The sequence goes on from NZ_JEYB01000009.1 coordinate 41,472, forward strand.
TTATATTGATGTGATCGATTACGGTGAAGGTGTTTCAAAACGTGATATATCTCAATTATTTAAACCATTTTTTAGTACCGAAATTAATGGAACTGGTTTAGGATTATACTTGTCTCATAGTTTTTGTGAGGCAAACCATGCAAAGCTCACCTATGTAGAGCAAAAACAAGGGGCATGCTTCAGAATAGAATGCCCAATAATATATTGATTTTTTATTAGGTTTTTGGGGAAATGGCAGAACAGCAACCACTCGTTTTGCTTGTAGACGATGAGGAAGATTTGTGCCTTTTAATGCAAATGACACTTGCACGAATGGGGATTAAAACACATCTTGCTTATCGGGTTGAACAGGCCAAACAACTCTTCACACAGTTTCATTACGATGCATGTTTAACCGATCTAAACTTACCCGATGGGAGTGGATTAGACTTAGTCAAACATGTCTCTCAAAATTATACCAACACACCCATTGCGGTTTTAACTGCTTACGGCAATATGGATATTGCAATTGCAGCATTAAAAGCAGGCGCTTTTGATTTTGTAAGCAAACCGGTCAACCAAGTACATCTAGATCAATTATTACAGAAAGCCTTAAATCGGCAAAAAATAGAGCATGATTTTGCAGAGAGTGCTCTAGAAAACAAATTATTAATCGGCCGCTCTCAGCCTATTCAACAACTACGCATCGCAATTAAAAAAATTGCGCGCTCACAAGCACCTGTATTTGTTACTGGCGAGTCTGGAACAGGTAAAGAAGTGGTTGCCAACCTAATTCATCGGCTGAGTAACCGTAGTGAAGGGCCTTTTATTGCGATTAACTGTGGCGCTATTCCAACTGAACTGATGGAAAGCGAGCTGTTCGGACATAAAAAAGGCAGTTTTACTGGAGCGACTCAAGACAAACAGGGCCTCATTTTATCTGCTCATGGTGGCAGTTTATTTTTAGATGAAATTGCCGAATTACCACTTAGTATGCAGGTTAAATTACTACGCGCAGTACAAGAAAAAAAGATTCGTCCTGTCGGTTCCGATCAGGAAATTGATGTTGATTTTCGGGTGATTAGCGCGAGTCATCAAGACTTAGATTTATTGGTTCGACAAGGCAAATTTCGTCAGGATTTATTCTTCCGTATCCATGTTATGGATCTCATGTTACCGCCTTTACGCGAACGTGGTGAAGATGTCTTGTTACTTGCGAATCACTTTATTCAGAAAATTTGTATGGAGTGGGAAACCCCACTTAAACAATTAACTGAGGCTGCTGAAACTTATCTGCTACAACAACACTTTCCCGGCAATGTTCGCGAATTAAGAAATATGATTGAGCGAGCAATTACTTTAAGTGACGATGCCAATATTGATGTACCGCATTTGCACCCAGCCCCTTTAAGAGCAAATATTTCTAATTCAATCGCAACGGTATCTCAAAGCTTGCAGAATCCCGTAGCTACGCCACAGATTGTAAAAAAATTACCAAGTGAGGGTCTAGAACGTTATTTAGAGAGTATTGAAAAAGATATTCTGCTCAATGCACTCAATATGACCCATTGGAATCGAACCTTAGCAGCTAAAAAATTAGGAATGACTTTCCGTTCTTTACGCTACCGTTTGAAGAAATTTGGGTTAGATACTGAAACTGAACAGGAAGTATAAAGCTTACTTCCTTTTTAGAAGTAGGTCGGCAACACGCTCTAAATAAACTTCGTCTTTCATTTCTGGAGGCAAGGGATAGGTCTGGTTAGGCTGAATACCTTGACCTTCGATCATATTACCATTTGGCGTGTAGTAATGTGAGACCGTCATTTGCAAGGCTGCCCCACTTGGCAAAGGGAAAAGTTTCTGTACAACGCCCTTTCCATAACTTTTTTCACCCATAACCCAAGCACGTTGATGCTCTTTCATTGCAGCAGTAAAAACTTCTGCTGCCGAGGCAGATCGGTGATTAATTAAAATACCAACTTTTATATTTTGAAAATCATTTCCAGGTAAGGCCTGAAATTGCTGATTACCTTCTGAACGACTTTTTGTAGAAACAATAATGCCATGATTTAAAAATAAATCGGCTGACTCAACAGCAGCAGAGAGCAGCCCGCCTGGGTTATTTCTTAAATCAATTAATACAGCTTTTAAACGCGAAGAACTATTTTCTTCAATTAAACGTTTAATTTCATTGGCGGTATCTTGCTGGAATACTCTAATTTTTAGTACCAATACCTGATTATGTAACATGACAGGTTCGATATCAGTTTCAATCTTTTTATTACGGACTAAACTGATTGGGGTATTTGACTCTTCTGTCTGTACTTGCAGCGTTGAACCTATTGAACCATACAACAAACCAAGCACCTGATCTTGGGTTAGATTTTTAAGTTCCTGATTATCTATCTTTAAAATGGTCTGTCCATTTCTCAAGCCTAGTTTATATGAATCAGAACCTGCCTTTAAGTCACGAATCATCCATTTATGGACATGTGCTTCTGGGCTTAATGCAAAATCAACCGAAGCAAGATCACCTTCGGTGTATTGAATGAGCTGACGGTATTCTTCAGCTGACAAATAGCGTGAGTAACGGTCTAGACCACTAACAAGACCTTTAATTGCTTGTAAAAATAAAGCATCGTCCGATTTTTCATCGACATAGTTATCGCGAACAATCCCATAAATTTGTACAAACTGCTGAATCGACTCAATAGGGACTTCTGCATAACTTTCTTCTGATTCTGGTGAATCAGCATGCTGAGGCGATAATTTTTCTTTTACAACAGGAGCAGCAAGAGCAAACTGGCTGCAACACATCAATACACTACCCAAAAAAGCTTTATATATATTGTGTTGCAGCATTTAGTCACCTATCGCTTATGCAGATAATGTAATCAGATTACGACCTTGCATTTCCGCAGGTACAGGAATCTGCATTAGATGAAGGATAGTCGGTGCAACATCTGCAAGTACACCACCTTCTGCGATAGTCGCTTGTGTTGGACCAACATAAATAAATGGTACAAGCTCTGTTGTATGTTGTGTATGAACTTGGCCACTTTCGTAGTCCTGCATTTGCTCAACATTACCATGGTCAGCAGTAATAAGCATATGACCTTTCTTGGCCATCACAGCTTCGTATACACGACCTAAACATGTATCAACTGCTTCAACCGCCTTAACCGCGGCATCAAATACGCCTGTATGACCGACCATATCACCATTGGCATAATTCACAACAAGTAAATCGTACTCACCCGAGTTAATTGCCCTAACGAGTTCATCAGTTACTTCATAAGCACTCATTTCAGGCTTTAGATCATATGTCGCAACGTTTGGTGATGGAATTAGAATACGCTTCTCACCTGGGTATTCATCTTCTCGACCACCACTAAAGAAGAAAGTCACATGCGCATATTTTTCTGTTTCAGCAATACGTAATTGCGTTTTACCAAGAGAAGATAAATATTCACCAAGTGAGTTTTTCAACTCTTCAGGCATATATGCCACAGGTGCATCAATGCTGGCCTGATAACGTGTCAACATGACAAATTTAGAAAGGTTCGGTACAACTTTACGTTCAAAACCTGCGAAGTCCTTTTCAACAAACGCACGTGTAATTTCACGAGCACGGTCAGCACGGAAGTTCATGAAAACAACGCTATCGCCATCTTGAACTTTAGCCACATCACCAATACGAGTTGCTTTCACAAATTCATCATTTTCATTGGCTGCATATGCAAGTTCTAAACCTTCAACAGCAGTATTTGCTGTACGAACTGCTTCACCTTCGGTCAATAGGCGGTAAGCCTGTTCTACACGGTCCCAACGATTATCGCGATCCATTGCAAAATAGCGGCCAATCATAGTTGCAATACGGCCCTTGCCTTCATATTGAGCAAATAGAGCGTCTAATTTTTCTAGTGAAGATTGTGCACTACGTGGAGGAGTATCACGACCATCAAGGAATGCATGAAGATAAACTTTTGCACCACGTTTTAATGCGAGTTCACACATCGCCACAATGTGGTCTTCATGTGAGTGAACGCCACCTTCTGAGAGCAAGCCCATAATATGAACTGCACCACCAGCAGCTTTGGCTTTTTCAACAGCATCAATTAATACTTCATGTTTGAAAAAGTCGCCAGTACGGATGTCTTTAGTAATACGGGTAAAATCTTGATACAACACACGTCCAGCGCCAAGATTCATATGGCCAACTTCAGAATTACCCATTTGTCCATCAGGTAGACCTACATCTTCACCAGAACCAGAAATAAGACTATTTGGATGCTTTGCTTTCATTGCAGTTAAATTCGGGGTTTTTGCTGCAAGAAAAGCATTATCTTCAATCGCTTCACGGTGTCCAACACCATCCATAATGACCAGAACGTGAGGGATCTTGCCAGCAGTTGCATCCGTCATAATCAATTTCTCTTTTGTCTACAATTTCATCGCAATATCTTACCGAATTTTCGGTGAAGACTCTATTTTTTCCTATGGCTTTCACCAATGCATCTCATTGAGAAAGCCATTTATATTCTTTCGAATTAGCGAGCACGGTAAAGTAAGTAACTACCGGCACCAAACATTAAAATAATAGGTACAAGTACAAACCACGCTGGTGAAGGCGCGTATACCAAACTTGCGTAACCCAAGAAATCTTGTAAGTAATAAAAGCCTAAACCAATAAAGAGTGCGATCACCAAACGAAAGCCCATTGACTGTTGACGCAGTGGACCAAAAATAAAAGAACAAGCCACTAATACAAGCGTAATCAATGAAAATGGAGAAGCAACTTTTTGCCAGAAAGCCAATTGGTAAGTTTTAGGAACTTGACTATATTCATCCATATAGCGCATAAAACTAATGAGCTGACTTGGAGATAAGTCTTCAGGGTCTAAAGTCACCATGTGGACATATTTAGGTTGTAGAGCCAATCCTAAAGACTGCTGATCATGATTATTTAGTATCGAATTACCATCTGTAAGAATGTCTGTCTGGCTGGCTTTTTGCAAAGACCATTGACCGTCTTTAATAAACTTTCCTTGCTCTGCATTAATTACAGACTGCAAGTGATATTCTTTATCAAAGTCGACAACCTGAATATCTCTTAAGTTTCCTTGCGAGTTCGCATAGTCAATATAAATAAAGCGTTGCCCTTCTCTTGACCAATAGCCTTTTACTTCGCCTAGAGCAGCAACTGAACGATGACTTTTGATACTTTGTGCTTTCTCATTGGTATAGGGAACAACCCATTCACTTAACGCAAAAGATAAAACAATCAGTAGCAAAGCTGAACGCATTACCCAGCCCACAATACGCCATAAACTGATCCCAACCGAGCGCATCACGATGAGTTCACTGTTGGATGCTAAAGCGCCCAATCCAATTACCGCACCAATTAAGGCTGAAATAGGCAAAATTTCATATAGATAACGAGGAGCACCCCATAACACATAGATAAAAGCTTGCCATGCATTATAGTCAGGCTTTAACTCACCCAGTTCACCTAAATAGGTAAACAAGACTTGCAAAACAGATAAGACAATGGTGGTACCAAACATTGCAAGCGCAGTGGTTTTCGTCACATATTTGGCGACTATTCGACGTGCTAACATTATAATTTCACTCGCTTGATCTGTTTCTTGATTTTCGGCCCTAATTTCTGTTTACGAGAAAATAAGGCAGCTGCAATTGCATAAACCAATAAAGCCGCTGGATACGCCCAAATATCGAGCTCACCTTTACTAATACGAGTCTTAATCGCAATCATAAGTACAATCAAGCTCGCAAAAATAAAAATAGATGGAATGAGACGATAATAACGACCTTGTCGAGGACTCACCTCAGACAACGCAACCGACATCATGAGAGCAACAATAATGGTAAACGGACCGAATAAACGCCAACCTAATTCACTTCTAATGACTGGATCATTTGTTTTAGCCAATAGTTTAGAGGTTGGAAGTGCCTCTACGTCACTACTCTCAAACTTGACGTCTTTATCATTCTCAAGTCTTAAACGATAAGACTGAAACTCTGCTTGCGTATATTTAGGTTGTCCCGGATATATTTCATAACGGCGCCCTTGAACCAGATCGACGACATTGGCAGTATCATTGGCAACCTCAACACGTGTCGCCTCTTTCGCCAAAATCATGACATCTGGTTTGCCTTCTTTGGCAGCCCGCTGGTAAAAGAAAATATCTTTGAGGTTTTTACGGTCTTCCGACAGTGAACCTGCATAAATCGTATAAGGTCCTGAAGAAATAAACTCTCTTGGTCGAACCAAGTCAAAGCCTGTCCGTACAGCTTGGGTCGTTGTTAATTTTTCAAATTCACGTAGTCCCCACGGCGTCATCCACAGCATAAGCACAGACTGACAAACCATATAAACCAGTGTCATTGGAATGAGTAAGCGTGCCAATTGATGACGGCTTACGCCACTACCATTCAAGACAGCCATTTCATGGTCAACATATAAACGACCAAACACCAACATTAAACCAATAAAAAATCCCAGTGGTAAAATGAGGGTTAAAAATTCAGGTAAACGGTATCCAATGATGCTAAATAAAATACTTGCATCTAAACGCCCCTGTGCCGCCACACCAAAGTATTTGATCAGACGACCACCCATCATGATTAGGGTCAATAATGCGATGACCACCAATGAGGTAGAGACAACTTGCTTGACGAGATAACGCCGAATAATCAAATTAATACTTCCAAAAGGCTAAACGGGACGAACGCTAGTTTACCCGAATGTTAAAAATATAAAACCGCACATTGCAACGCTATGCTTGAAAGTGTTTCAATGTTTTAATCCAACATAACTTTCTATAGGCAATCACGGCAGCCATGAAATTTACAACTTATACAACTTTTCCTGAACAAACATCTAATGAATCTTTGTGGGTTTTAGTTGATTCAGAACAGCTACAAAGCAACCTCAATACATATCAAATCAATAACCTAGAAAGTATTCTTACGGCGACTCAATATAAAGCTAACTTCAATGAGACACTGCCATTATTTGGTCAGCTTAGCACTCAACCTCACAGCCAACTACTTGGTTTAGGAAAAGCAGCTGAACTTCAAGCAGTTAAGTTAGCAAAATTGGCACAAACCATTATCAAATCGACACAAAATAAATTTAAGCATATCGCAATTGATATTGCTGCATTACCTGTCGAATACCATTATTTATTTGCATTAAGCTTAACTCAAGCAGCTTATGGTTATGATGAGTTTAAATCGAAAAAAAATGAATTTGTGTTACAACAAGTTGATTTAATTAGTCCACACACTAGCCTTGATGAAAATCAACTTGCTTTAGTACATGCCGTACAATCTGGTCAATCTTTTGCGCGTGACTTAGGTAACCGTCCAGGTAATATCTGTTTCCCTGAATATTTGGCTGAACAGGCTTTAGCTTTAGCAGCAGAATTCCCTGATTTACTCAAAGTGACTGTCTTAAATGAGCAGCAAATGGCTGACTTAGGCATGTATGCTTTCCTTGCTGTGAGTAAAGGATCTGAGCGTCCGGGTCGTATTGTCACTCTTGAATACCAAGCACAGCTTGAACAAGCCCCTGTCGTACTTGTCGGTAAAGGCGTTACTTTTGATACAGGCGGTATTTCTTTAAAACCAGGCCTTGGCATGGATGAAATGAAGTTCGATATGTGTGGTGCAGCCTCTGTACTTGGTACGATTCGCGCACTATGTGAAGCACGCCTTCCAATTCATGTGGTGGGTGCGATTGCAGCAGCAGAAAATATGCCTTCGGGTAAAGCGACCCGCCCAGGCGATATCGTAACGACCATGAGCGGCCAAACTGTTGAAATTTTAAATACTGACGCTGAAGGCCGTTTAGTTCTTTGCGATACGTTAACGTATATCAAACGTTTCAATCCAGCAGTAGTTGTTGATATCGCAACATTAACCGGTGCTTGTGTAGTGGCATTAGGTAAAGTGCTAAGCGGTTTATTCTCTCCTGACGATGCCTTGGCAGCTGAGCTTCAACAAGCAGGTGAGCAGTCATTTGACCGTGTGTGGCGCATGCCAGTGATTGATGATTATCAAGAACTATTGGACTCACCTTTTGCAGACATCGCTAACATTGGTGGACCACATGGTGGTGCAATTACAGCAGCCTGCTTCCTTGAGCGTTTTACTCGTGACTATCGTTGGGCTCATCTAGATGTAGCAGGAACAGCTTGGTTATCAGGTACAGCAAAAGGTGCAACTGGCCGTCCAGTACCACTACTTATGCAATTCTTGGCTAACCGTGTAAATACGAATGGCTAAAGTTAGCTTTTATCTGTTTGAAACCAGTGAAGAACGGCAAGTCGATAGTGCTTGCCGTTTATGTCGAAAGATCTTGCTGAAACATTCAAATATCTGGTGGTATTGCCCAGATGTACAGTTACAACAAACACTTGATGAAAAATTGTGGAGCTTTGATCCGACCAGTTTCATTACACATGGGATTGATCAGGCAGACGCAGCAGTATGTATTTCGGCTAAACAACCTTCTGAACAAGGCTGGTTGGTATTTAATTTTAACAATCATGCACTTGAACAAGTGAATCATTTTAGCCACATTATAGAAATTGTTGAAAATAATGAAGCAGCCAAGCAAATTGGCCGAGAAAAATTTAAAATGTATCGTCGTTTAGGTATAGAACCTCGAACCTTTAAATTATAACGCGCTAAAATGTAGATACTGTTGAGCAAAGGAGAACTGTGGTGGCATTAAATGTCGGGCAAGATTTTAAAAAAAGATGGTTAAATGCGCCTGAAGCTGTCCGTCATGCCTATCAACAGGATTTGGCACGTATTTGTGATTTATTAGAGCCTCAGACGCCTATTCAACTTTGGGTACTCAATGATGAGAAGGCACAGTTAGAATCACAGCAAAACATTGAACAAGCTTATGCTGACTTAAAAGCAGAGTTAATCGAACAGGCACGTATTCGTCGTCAGCTTGCTTTAGAAAAGTCTCTTGCAGATAAGCGCGCAATGGATGCAGCCTATGCTGCTGAATTACAAGCAGACGAAGTTCGTAAATTTAGTGAACAAACTCAAGCTCTACAAGCTTTCCGCAGTCATTTAGAACAAGAAGTTGCTGAACACACTGCGCGTTATCAGAAAAATCCTGAAACACCAGCAGTGAACTACTCTTCTGGGGTAAAGCTTAGCATTACCGATGACCAAATCTTATCTGAGCTTGAAAGTTTACGTATTCGTTTAGAGCTTGAAGCTGAGAACTTAATTGAACAGTCTGTTACGGCTTTCCGAGCTAAGCTAAATTCGGCAGCTCAAGAAGAAATTGAATATATTTTAAAAAATTCTAAGTTTTCTGATGAAAAAATAGAAAAGTAAAGTTTATACAACGTTCCTTGTCATAAAAATGACATTTAATTGTCACAAAATAGTCATGCATAATATTCTTTTAGTTCAAATAATTATTAGAATAATGCATATGTATTTATGAAAATTAATGAGGGTAAAAATGGACATTCCACATCAGATTTCAATGCAACTTGAGCAGCTTAATCAGGGTGAGCAATGGACATTTTCAGCACAAGAACTTTATATGAGTCACAACGACTTTAATTCACTTTCAATTTTACTCACACGAGCGTCAGAAAAAGGTGAGTTTTCAATTACACGCACCCAGCATAATAAACCCTGGGTAGGCACACACTCGGTTACTCTGACCAAACATTAATTTTTAAAATAAAAAAACCGGAACATATGTCCGGTTTTTTATTTTAGCGATTTAAAACTTTATTTTAAAAAGCCATTTTCAGCTAAGAAAGCCATACTAATATTTGACTCGGTTTTTTGTTCAGCAGCTTTATCACCCAGTAATAAACGCTCAATATAACGCGCTAATACATCGACTTCTAGGTTAACTTTGCTACCGACTTGCCAAGTTCCAATATTGGTACGTTCTGCTGTGTGCGGAATTAAGTTCAAACTTAAAATATTACCGCGTAAATGATTAATGGTTAAACTAATACCATCTACTGTCACAGAACCTTTCTCTGCTAAGTATTTAGCAAGTTCTACAGGTGCTGTCACTTCATAATAAATTGAGCGAGCATCTTCACGGACTACGGTAATTTCACCTACACCATCAACATGACCACTTACAATGTGTCCACCAAAACGGGTTGTTGGCAGCATCGCCTTTTCCACATTGACACGTTGACCCACTTTCCAGTTACTTAAAGTGGTACGGTTTAAACTTTCGCGAGAAACATCAGCTGCGTACCAGTTGTCTCCCCACTCAATAACGGTGAGACAGATCCCATTGGTTGCAATTGAGTCACCTAAATGTACATCCGACATATCCAAATCGGTTTGAATACGTAAACGCACATCGCCACCTACACTTTGCAGGCTTTCTACTTTACCTAAACTTTCAATAATGCCTGTAAACATGGCTCAATCTCCAAATCTTTTACACTGCTTAAATTGCAGCGCTTACCAAAGTGCGAGCTGCGTACTGTTACCTGAAGTATCTACACCACCTAGCTCGGCAAAGTGGTAAAGCTGGCCTAACAACTGACGTAACGGCGGCCCTGGTTTGGCATGAGTATCTGTAATCACAATAAACTCAAGCACACGTGCGCGCTCTGACTGACGTTGTTTACTTACGCGATAACGTGGAACATCTTGAGTCAATAAAGTGACTTTTCCACGCTCCAGATTGGCCATCAGTAAGTCTTTTGGCTCAATATTACCATCGGTCGAATAACTGGTCAGAATATAACGTGCATTGATGGTTGAAAGTAATTTTTCATACGCATCTTTTGCATGTTTAGAAGAGTTATAAGGACTTGGACGTTCTTTACGCCATGCACGGTCAATACCACTCTTATAGCCTTTCGTATCTGGCGGTGGTAAATCGACTTGATCCCATAACGTCAATGCATTTAGAACATGGTAGTTACTACTATAAGCATGCTGGTTATAAGGTGGATCAAGATAGGCTACATCTACTTCAAAACCGCTCATCTGGTTTGCTAAATGCTGAGCATCTACACACCACATTTCAGCAGCAGGGCGTTTACGGTCACCAATCTCACAAAAACGGCTCGGTGTGAGCCACAGCAATGATTCAATTCGTTCTAAGGCCGTTTGTGTACGTCCGCCCCACCCTTGGTGGAAGCTTTTAAATACACCACTGGTATTACTCACAAAACTTGCCGAATAGAGTAATGGCGCAAGCAAGGCACTCATTTCTACATCATTAATTGCGCCTTGTGCCTGCCATGTTGCAATCTGCTGGCGAATCGCATCAATGCGCATACCATTACGACGCTTAAAGAACAAACGGTCACGAGATGGATCATAGACATCATCATTACGAGGGCAAAGGTTATGCGTTACCCAACCTTTAACCTCAGGTAAGCGGTTTAAATAATCGATGGCTTTCTGGTAGCCACCAAGCTCTTTAAACGCGGGTGCATCGACACACGCTAAAATTGCATGATTTAAAGCATGGCTATAAGGTTCCCAGTCATTTGCAATGACTCGGTAACCGTTTTGGCGTGCCAAGCGAGACACCACACCACTACCTGCGAAGAAGTCGGCAAAAATCGGAGGATTCTTTTTCTTGCTGTTCAGCGTCCCTGTAATTTCCAGAGCTTCTAAAATCAAGTGGAGCAATCGGCGCTTGTTACCCAAGTATGGTACAATCTGATGAAAAAGATATTCGTCTGTCGTGCGGGCTGCATGACGACGTTTGTGGTAAACCGAAGGCTCTGAATTCATACTTTCTCTTGCGTAGGGATTAACCTTAAGCGTATATCTTGATCAAGTTGTATTACATCAAGAAGTTTAAAACGAAGTTGCTGTGCCATATATTCAAAATCTGCGTTGAACATGGCTCTTGCACTTTGCCCCAATAAAGTCGGGGCAACATAACTGATCATTTCATCTACCAAACCTTTTTGCAAAAAGACGGTAGACAATGTTGCGCCAGCTTCAACCAGCACATCATAAATTTGGTATTGCTTAGATAAGGCCTGTAATAGTGTTTTTAAAGGCTGAATTTCTAATTGTATCACGCCTAAGTCAGCAAGTTCCTGACGATATGGCCCCATCACCATGACAGTTTCAGGATTTTCTAAAATTTTAGCAGTGAGCGGTAAACGCCCTTTTCGATCTAGAATTACCCGTTTTGGCTGCGCAACTGTTTCGATATCAAGATTATGGAGTGACCGTACATTAAGCTGACAGTCATCAGCAATCACAGTATCAATACCTGTAATCACGGCACCTGAAATCGCACGCCAATGTTGGACATCTTGACGAGCAGCAGAACCAGTAATCCACTTCGACTCACCCGATGCCATTGCAGTACGCCCATCTAAACTAGAAGCAACTTTTAAACGCACATATGGCATGCCCGTAGACATCGCTTTTAAAAAGCCTTGATTAAGTTGAGCTGCCAAATCTTCACAAATCCCGATTTCTACTTCAATACCGGCATTTTTTAAGATCTGAACACCTTTACCTGCAACAAGCGGATTGGGATCGGGACATGCCACCACCACTTTTTTAACCTGTGCTTTAACCAATGCTTCAGCACACGGCGGGGTTCGTCCATAATGAGCACACGGCTCAAGCGTCACATAAGCAGTTGCGCCTTGTGCTTGTTCACCCGCCTGACGCAGCGCAAAAACTTCAGCATGAGGTTGACCAGCTTTCGGATGAAAACCTTCACCAATCACTTGATTGTCTTTGACAATAACACAACCGACATTTGGATTTGGTTTTGTCGAATAGAGTCCTCGTTTGGCAAGTTCAATGGCTTGCTGCATCCAGTACTGATCTTGTTTCAACTCAGACATATAAATCTCAAATGATTAGTGTTCACGTTGTTGCATTTGCTCAATTTGACGGCGAAACGCTTCAACATCCTGAAAGTCTTGATAAACCGAAGCAAAACGAACATAGGCAACATGATCAAGTGCAAATAAAGATTGCATAACAATTTCACCAATAGTTCTAGACTTAACATCACGCTCACCTAAACGGCGAATCTGCAATTGAATATCGCTCAGAACCGTTTCGATCTGCTCTTGTGTCACTGGACGCTTTTGTAAAGCATGCATAAGTGAACGACGTAGCTTGGCTTCATCGAACGGTTCATTCTTTCCATTCGATTTGATCACACGGGGCATCACCACTTCATAGCTTTCAAAAGTGGTAAAACGTTCACCGCAAACTACACACTCACGACGTCGACGAATCTGACAGCCTTCTGCGGCTAGCCGAGAATCGATGACTTTACTATCTGCGGCGTTGCAAAATGGACAATGCATAGCGGACTTAATAGGGTCAATTACTTTGACCTAGTGTAGCAAAATTTCTACGCTTACTGAACCAGCATTCTATGAGACAAAAAAACAGCCCTGAGCCAGATCAAAGCATCGCTTTGATCACAGCCCAAGACTGTTTTTAGTACAGCAAATATATTACGAATTATTCAATACGTTCGCCATGTTGGCTTAAATCCAGACCCATACGTTCATCATCGGCATTAACACGCAGACCAATCACCACATCAATTACTTTAAGAATAATGAAGGTTGCAATACCGCTGTAAACCATAGTTGCAAGTACACCTTCAACTTGTACCCACAATTGGCCTGCAAATGTTGGTGCTAAAGTCACACTAGCTGCTTTAATGATTTCATCACTATAGAACACGCCAGTTAAAATCGCGCCGACAATACCACCTACTGCATGTAAACCAAAGGCATCCAATGCATCATCCGCTTTGAGTAAACGTTTAAGTGCTGTAATACCCCAGAAGCAGACTACACCACCGATTAAGCCCATCACTAGAGCTCCGCCTACGCCGACGAAACCTGCTGCTGGTGTAATCACAACCAAACCAGCCACAGCACCAGATGCACCACCTAATACAGAAGCTTTACCACGAATCATACGTTCTACAACTAACCAAGAGAACGCAGCAGCAGCGGCAGCAACTTGAGTCACTAAAATTGCCATACTTGCACGAGCACCAGCGCCTAACGCACTACCACCATTAAAGCCGAACCAACCTACCCAAAGTAAGCTTGCACCGATTACAGTTAAAGTTAAGTTATGCGGTGCCATAGATTCACGGCCAAGGCCAATACGTTTACCAAGCATGTAAGCTGCGACTAAACCTGCAACACCAGAGTTGATATGTACAACTGTACCACCAGCAAAATCTAATGCGCCTGCTTTAAATAACCAACCATCTGTTGCCCACACCCAGTGAGTAATTGGCGCATAAACCACAAGTACCCAAATTGTAATAAAGGCCATGAAAGCTGAATATTTCATACGGTCAGCAATCGAACCGCTCAAAATTGCGACAGTAATGATGGCAAAAGTCATTTGGAAAATAACAAATAAGCTTTCAGGAATTGTTCCACTTAGTGCATTAAAGCCTACGCCATTGAGCATCGCTTTAGACAAGTCACCAAAGTATGCACCTGTGCCAGAGAACGCGAGTGAATAACCAGCAATCACCCAAAGCAAACTTACCAAAATTGCGGCAGAAAGGCTGAACATCATGGTACTTAATACGTTTTTCTTACGGACCATACCGCCGTAGAACAATGCCAAGCCAGGAATCGTCATCAACAGTACTAAAGCTGTTGAAACTAAAATCCAAGATGTATCGCCTGTATCGAGTTTTGGTGTCGGTGCTGGAGCTGCCGGAGTTGCGGCAGCTGCTGGTGCTGCTGCAGATGTTGCAGGTGCTGCAGACGTTGATGTTGCTGTAACCTCAGATGTCGGTGTTGTTACAGTCTCTTCTGCCCAAGCGGCAGTACCACCCAAAAGTGCGCCTGTTAGACTCAGCGCCATAAGCATTTTTTTCATTCGTGTCCCCCAACCTCATTTGCGAGCTATTTATTGCTCAGCAAGCTTTGTGCCAATTTAGACAGCATCTGGTCCTGTTTCACCCGTACGGATACGGATGACTTGTTCCAGATTAGTCACAAAAATCTTACCGTCGCCGATTTTCCCAGTGCTTGCCACACGAGTAATTGACTCAATTACTGCGTCGACCATTTCATCGCTAATCGCAATTTCGATTTTTACTTTAGGTAAGAAATCAACCACATACTCCGCGCCGCGGTAAAGTTCTGTATGCCCTTTTTGACGACCAAAACCTTTAACTTCAGTTACGGTAATCCCTTGTACACCAATGTCAGAGAGTGCTTCACGCACATCATCCAATTTAAACGGTTTTACAATTGCAGTTACAAGCTTCATGTTTGTTTCCTTCGGCTTCTTTTCACCAGTAAGGTTTTATGTTCAATTTTCATGCCAATATTTCAAAGGTTGGAGGAGATGAATCTTTTGCATGAGCTTTCTTTATAACCTATTTAGTTATCAAGATGTAGATGAGCTACTAAAAATAAAATGAATTTGCAGTCCTGTTTTTATTTCATTTTATCGTTATCCAATATGGAAAAGCCAAGAAGCCTATATACGAGGTTCAAGCAGTGTTAAACTGGCAAGCATAAGGTAATACAACAGTTTGGATATCTCATGCTAGAAACTCTATTACAGGCTATTTTGGAACAAATTGACGAGCCTAAAAAAGATTTAGAAAAAAACTTACGTGCATTATTAAATGAAACTGTCGAGAAATTAGACCTCGTGTCTAAACAAGAAATCGAAAGACAAAAAACTGCACTTCATTTAGCCAACCAACGTTTAGAAGAGCTACAAAAACAAGTAAGTCTATTAGAAGAAACTTTAAAGAATAAAAAATAAGCACCAATGTAGCGCACTTATACTTTACAACGATTAAAAATTAAGCACCACAATGGAACAAGAAGATGTCTTTTTCTAAAATTTATACTCGGGGACTTTTAGGCTTACATGCGCCTCTCATTGAAGTAGAGGTACATGTGAGTCAAGGCTTACCTTCTCTAACGATCGTAGGGCTTGCTGAAGCAGCAGTCAGGGAGAGTAAGGACAGGGTTCGCTCAGCCATTATTAATAGTGGATTTCAGTTTCCGACTAAACGGCTGACTATTAATCTTGCTCCCGCAGATTTGCCCAAAGATGGTTCACGTTTAGATTTACCGATTGCATTAGGGATATTAATTGCCTCAGGTCAGCTTCCAGAGAACTGCACTGAAGACTTTGAATTTATTGGAGAGTTAGCACTAGATGGTCATGTAAGACCAGTTTCAGGCGCTTTAACTTTGGCCATGGCATGCCAGCAAGCCCAGCATAAAATTGTTTTACCCCAAGATAATAGTCAGGATATTAGTCATTTACCAAATCTTGAGTGTTATCCGGTTAGTCATTTAAAAGAAGTTTGTGAACACTTTTTAGGAAATACTAAGCTATCTCAGGTGCAATCATCTTCCCGCTCAAATGACATGCCGTATAAATTTGACCTTGCAGATGTAAAAGGTCAGCTACGCCCACGTCGTGCATTGGAAATTGCAGCCGCTGGAGGGCACTCCTTGCTCTTTAAAGGACCACCGGGCACAGGGAAGACTTTACTCGCCTCACGTCTTCCTTCAATTTTGCCACCACTTTCTACTCAAGAAACGCTTGAAGTTGCTAGTATTTATTCGATTTCAAATACGCCCCATACTTTTGGGCAGCGTCCTTTTCGTGCACCCCACCATACAGCATCAGCAATTGCACTAGTTGGGGGCGGCTGTCATTTCCAATGAACTATGCGACATTACAAAGAACTGTGCGACAAAATTAAAAAAGTTAATAACACCTAAAAGAAGAGTAAATTGCTTCAAAATAGTCAAATGTATTCCTAACTTTTAAAAAACTTCAGCCATATCTTTTGTATTTGTATTTTTCATTAAATTTATTTTCTACTACGATTCCTCTATTACATGTTCTTGGGAAAGTTTGTTCAGATGCTGAACCATGAAGAAATACTGCCCATGTAAAGTGCGGGTAACTAAACTAGTTATTGGCTTACGCATAGTTGGATCTATTAACTTACGCAATTCATTACTATCATAAGTGCGTGTCTTAAGTAGGCCATCTGGCAGAATATTATTACTATTTAAGTTCTTAACCAATAAGCCTACATTTTTTTCATCACCATATACAGAAAGGCTAATTCCGTAATCTTCTCGTGCAGTCATTACAAACACACCAGATATATGTTTATATTCGTCCGATTGAAATCTATCTGTTGATACAGGGCTGCCATTATCTTTAAATACATCAGTTCTTGTATTCCATTTAAGTTGATAAGGCTCAGTTGGGGATTCTGGAGGCTGCCAATAAGGCCTGTCTAAACCTAGGCGAATTCAAACATGAGGTGCGACAGTTTCAAAAGCCATATGATAATCAACAAGCTGAGCAAATTTCTCTAATGGTGTAAGCCAATCTAACGCCTTTCTAGGACGAGTATTCAGTGACATGGCAACTTGATTTAAATAATGCTGATCTGCCTGATTTAAATCAATCCCTTTAGGTAAATATTGCCTAATTAAACCATTCATATTTTCGCATGTGCCTTTTTGCCAAGGTGAATGTGGGTCACAGAAATATACATCTATGCCTAAATCTTCTTCGAGTATTTTATGTTCTGACATCTCGCGTCCACGGTCATAGGTCAACGTTTTACGCAGTTCTGCAGGTAAATATTTCAGAGCTTCAGTTAAAGCCTTGCGCACTGATTCTGCCTTTGCATCAGGTAATGTTGCCAAGATACAGAGCCGTGTATTTCGTTCAATAAGTGTTGCTATCGAACTTTTATTGTCTTTACCTTTAATTAAATCAGCTTCCCAATGACCCGGTATTTTTCTTTCTTGAACTTCGGCTGGGCGCTCATGAATAGTTTTAATATCCTGTAATATAGAATCTTTTTTAGGTTCACCGTTAGCTTTTCGCTTTTTATTTTCATGACGCAGACAGGATAATAAGTCTTTTTTCAACTCACCCTTGGGTAATGCTCGTATCGTTGAATAAATCGTTGTATGGCTTACATTCATTGTTTGATCCAAATCAGGAAATGTCTTTAAACGCTTTGCTATTTGCTGAGGAGACCATAAACAACGGATCGCTTCAACAATAAATTTCGGTGGTGTTTCAAAAAGTATGCTGACATTAAATGAAGCCATTATTGATGTAAAAAAAGGTTAAGTCGAAAGCTTTAAAATGGTTTTCAATCTTTTTTGAAAAATTACAACTCCTTCTAAAACCACGCCTAATTCGATGCCTTATTTTGCAATTATTACCTTCAATACCTACAGTAAAAAATTTACCAATACTTTGCTTGCAGTTTTTAAAAGCAGTTATGAAACTGTCCCAATGATCACTTGCAATTCGGGTGTAGTGAATACCTAATTGTTTAAGCTTTGTTTTCAATCGTTGAACTGTAGCTAAGTCTCTTTTACCCCAAACATAAGCAACAATCTCACCTGTTTCTCGATGGTAGGCGTAAATAAGCCATTGTTTATTATTTTTATTTCCCACAAAAGTCCAAAACTCATCAACTTCAAGAGACTCATAATGACTTTGTTTAGGCTGAATTTGGTAGGTCGATTCGGTTAAAGTACGTAAAACTTTACCGATACTGATTCGCTCAACTTCAGCGATATCTCGTATACCACTACCTCTGACCATCAACTGTAATATTTTTCGAGTAATGCCTGAATTACATCCTAGATAGCTCAGAGCATGGTCACCAATAAACTGACGTTTACAGTCTTTGCACTGATAGTTTTGTTTCCCATCTACTTTGATGCCATTTTTCTTTATACTGTCACTGAGGCAGGTTGGACATTTGATTTCTAGAGTTATTCGCATTTCTCTATTTTATCAAAATTCAACCTGCTTTGTTTCAGCATACTTTTTGAAACACCACCCAGAGTGGTTATGTTTGTGATCTTGTGTATGGTTGTGCGAAGACATTTTATAGCACTCCTGATTATGGCTCTAACTGACTACGCAATGGATGATTGTTGTAGTAATCACCGATGTATATAATCTTATTATTTTTAACCTCAAAAAATGAAGCACCTTTAAAAGTGATTACTTTTGCGTCTTTTTTACCAGACTGGTCTTTTTTATTGAGGGTTCCCTGAAGCTGCCATTCGACAGCAACCTTATCACCAACAATGAGTGGCGGGGATGTAAGCGTCATCTTCCGATCAGGAATGACTGTTAATAAAAACTTGGGTACCTCAATTACAGATGCTGTACCTTTACGGTTTTCTTCATTACTTGTATTGAAATACTCAACATTCGTGTCAAGAACTTTAGTCAGGTCATCTGGCTGCGTACCATTCCAGATATTAAGATAGCTCTCCACGGTTTCCAAAGCTGTATTGATCGGTGCTTTTGCATGCGAAATTGAAGCTAATCCTAACGTCATAAGAATGAGTAAGAATGTCATGAAAAAAGGCTTTGATTTTTTCCCTTGACCATCAACATCTTGCTTCAATTGATTGATATAAATAGTGTTCATCATATTCACCTTAGACTTGAATAAGTTCATCCACAATCCGTTCGGCGTCTTCCCTGGTATTGACGATTTCATAAGGAATGCCAAATGCCTTTACAGCCATTTCCGTCATCTTTCTGATGGCAACTCTTTTTTCCTGATCAGGTTCAATGCAGATAATTGCCTTACATAACTGATTAAGTTCATCTTTATGGTTTTTAAGCCAAAGACCACGTTGTTTAAAGTCTTCAGGTGTTTCTTGCATTGATAATTGATCATAAACAATCACAAACGGACTGCTCATTTCCAAGAATTCCTGCATTTCCAACTGCCATTGAGGTGAATAACCTGGAACTGCCTGATCTTGCTTAAACTCAACAAATGGGAAGTTTTCTATATCATGGATAATAAATTTCATTTATATGACCTCATATTCTGTTTCATCTTGTCAGGAATTCATCTCTTTCCATCAAAAGATGAATTCCATCGATGTGCTATTTCAAAGATTTACGTTCAATCTGTACGGTATGTTCATTCCAGCCTCCACCTAATGCCTTGTAGAGGTTGACCTGATTATTCAGGCGTTCCAGGCGGGTCTGTATAAGTGCCTGCTGAGATGCATACAGAGTTCGTTGTGAGTCGAGGACTGCGAGATAATTATCTTCACCAGCATCAAAACGTAAGGTTGCCAACTTATGGGCATCCTGGCTGGCCGCAATCATTTGCTGCTGCGATTTGATCTGTTCATCTAGTGTGGACTTGCCAGCCAGCCCATCAGCAACTTCACGAAAAGCTGTTTGAATAGATTTGTCATAGTTGATGACTTCAATCTGCTTCATGATGTGTGAGCGATCCAGATTTGCCTGATTTAAACCTGCATTAAATATGGGCAAGTTAATCTTGGGCATAAAACTCCATGCACCTGTACCTGCATTAAATAGATTATCCAGACTGGAACTTGCCGTCCCCGCCGAACCCGTTAGGGTAATGGATGGAAAAAATGCTGCACGGGCTGCTCCAATGTTTGCATTCGCAGCCTGAAGCTTATGTTCTGCGGCACGAATGTCTGGACGACGTTGAAGTAGATCCGATGGCAAACCAACTGGTATATCCTGCATAACAACCTGATCAGGAATTTTGGGGGACTGGTCCAATTGGGCCGCCAATTCCTGTGTTAATGGTGAACCCAGAAGTAACACCAGAGCATTACGATCCTGTGCAGTAATACGCAAGAATTTTGCATAATTGGTTTGTGCGGTGCGCAGTCCTATTTCAGCTTGACGTAAATCAAATCGGGTTGCATTACCAACATCAACAAGTTTCCTGGTCAAGTCATAGGATTTCTGCTGTGTCGCCAAAGTCGCCTTGGTTAAACCTAACGTTTCCTGATCGGCCTTATAGACCAGATAAGCATTAGCAACTGCGGATACCAGACTTAACTGTGATGCTGTCTGGACCTCTTTAGAAGCCAAATAGTTCTGTAAAGCCTGATCACTCAGACTGCGTACTCGGCCCCATAAATCGACTTCCCATGCGACCGAAGTAACACCAACCTGATACATGCGGGGGTTATAAGCAAGATCAGACGGTAAACGCTGACTGGCTGACTCTGCGGTAACACCCACATGCGGTAAACGGTCAGCACGACGAATACGATACTGTGCTTCTATCGCCTCAACATTTAAAGCTGTCACCTTAAAATCATGATTGTTTTTCAATGCATGATCGATGAGTTGGAGTAAGACAGGATCGGTATAAAAGTCACGCCAGCCAATATCGGCTGCGACTGTTTGCTTTCCATTGTTCACTTGCAGCCCTGGATAAGCCTCTCCTGTTGGATAGTGTTCCGACACAGGAGAGACAGGTCGCTCATATATGGGTGCCATTGAACATCCTGCAAGAATAGTGGCAGTGGTTAGTACACTCATTTTCTTGAGGAAGGTGTATCGGTTTAAATGAAGTGTTAAATTTTTCATTTTGAACCCTCCTGTACCAGTGCTTTGGCCTGTTCTCTACGCAGAATAAAATTACGAATGACGACATAGAAAATGGGTGTAAACAGCAAACCAAAGATTGTCACGCCCAGCATTCCAGAGAAAACAGCGATACCCATGGCATGACGCATTTCTGCACCAGCACCTGTGGCTAATACCAGTGGTATCACACCAGCAATAAATGCAATTGAGGTCATTAGAATCGGGCGTAATCTTAATCGGGCTGCTTCAAGTACTGCATCAAAAGGATTCAAACCCTCATCCTCTTTGGCTCGGGCAAACTCCACAATTAAGATGGCATTTTTTGCAGCAAGTCCCACCAGAACAACAAAGCCAATCTGGGTAAAGATGTTGTTATCACTACCAGTTACCCAAACACCTACAATCGCAGATAACAAGGCCATTGGTGCAATAAGTAATACTGCAAAAGGCATTGACCAACTGTTGTATTGAGCTGCAAGGAAAAGGAACGCCAAAATAATTGCTAGAGCAAAAACCATGACCGCAGTATTGCCTGTATTCTTTTCCTGATAGACCAGATCGGTCCATTCATAGGTCATACCTTGTGGCAATGTTTCCTGCACAATTTTTTCAATTGCGGCAGTTGCCTGACCAGATGAATAACCTGATGCAGCGTTACCACTAATATCGGCTGATGGGAAACTGTTATAGTGCATAACACGATCAGGGCCAGAACTACGCTTAATCGTGACAAAGGTCGAAAGCGGAATCATGTCTCCCGCTGCATTTCTCACCTTTAACAGATTAATGTTCTCTGGTTGCATACGGAATGGGGAATCTGCCTGAGCAATTACACGATAAGTACGACCAAACCGATTAAAGTCATTGATATAGATTGACCCCAGATTGATTTGTAGTGTTTCAAAAATATCGGTCAGTGGTACACCTTGTGACTTCGCTTTTACACGGTCAATATCAACTTCAATCTGTGGAGCATTTGCCTGGAAACTCGCAAGCATACCGACAAGTTCAGGCGTCTGAGAGGCTTTCGCCATAATCTCGCCCTGTACACGTGCCAGTGTTTCAAAGCCTAAACCAGCCCGATCTTCAATTTGTAGCTTGAATCCGCCCATAGAACCTAAGCCAGGTACTGGTGGTGGTGGAAAGATGCCCGCAAATCCGTCAGGAATCTGACTGAATTTACCCATTAATTTTCCAGCAATTGCTCCTGCTGATAATGAGGGGTCCTGACGAGCCTCAAATGGATCAAGCATGGCAAACATCAAGGCAGAGTTTGGTACATTGACTGGACCACTTGGTGTAAAGCCTGGGAATGCCATGACGCTTTCCACACCAGGTTCATTCAGTGCAATTTCCGTCATCTGTTTAACTACAGCTTCTGTGCGGTCTAAAGATGCGCCTGTAGGTAACTGGGCGATACCAACTAGATAATACTTGTCCTGTGCAGGAACAAAGCCTTGCGGCACTTTGTTAAAACCTAACCAAGTTAGGCCAAGAAAACCTACATACAAAATCAGCATGATGGCACTTAAACGTACCCCCTTGCGGACTGCACCTACATATTTGTCCGATGCCTTATCAAAGAACCGATTGAATCCTCTAAAGAACCAACCAAATAAGCGTTCGGTTAAATCACGTTTTTTATTTCCAGCTTGATGTGGTTTAAGCAAGATACCTGCTAAAGCTGGTGAAAGTGTTAAAGAGTTGATTGCAGATAAGATGGTTGAAATCGCAATGGTCAAGGCAAATTGGCGATAGAACTCACCCTGCAATCCTGTAAGAAATGCCGATGGAATAAATACAGCAGATAAAACCGCAGTAATCGCGATAATTGGCCCTGTCACCTCAGACATTGCCTTACGGGCAGCTTCTTTTGGTGATTCGCCTAATGCAATATGCCGTTCTACGTTCTCCACCACCACAATTGCATCATCGACCACAATACCAATCGACAGTACCAGTCCAAATAAGGTCAATGTATTTAGGGAGAAGCCGAAATAATACATAATTGCAAACGTACCAATCAGTGAAACGGGAACGGCAATTAAAGGAATAATGGATGCACGCCATGTTTGCAGGAACAGGATGACAACAAGCACAACCAGTGCAATGGCTTCTAACAGAGTGGTAATGACTGATTTCAAAGAAGCTTTTACGAAAATATTTGGATCATAAGGAATTTTATAATCCACACCGTCAGGGAAGCTTTTCTTCAATTCTGCCATCGTTTCACGGACTTCACTTGAAACATCGAGTGCATTGGCACCTGGTGTCATAAAGATTTGTAAGGCAGATGTTGGCTTACCATCCAGTAAAGCTCGCATGGTATAAGCATCAGAACCCAGTTCAATTCGTGCAACATCTTTCAGGCGTGTGATTTGTCCAGTGTCACCAGCTTTAACCACGATTTCACTGAATTGCTCTTCAGTGGTTAAACGTCCCAGCGTATTAACAGTAACTTGATAGGCCGATGTTGTATTTGGTTGTTGACCAACAGAACCCGCAGCAACCTGCATGTTTTGTTCACGAATGGCTGCAACCACATCATTGGCGGTTAAACCACGGGCAGCCACTTTTTCAGGATCAATCCAGACACGCATCGAATATTCACCAGCACCACCAATCTCGATATTTCCAACACCTGGTAAACGTGCAAGCTCATCACGCACATTTAACAGTGCATAGTTGGACAAATATAGTGGATCATGATTCTTGTTGGATGACACCAAATTGATGACCATGAGAATATCGGGTGAGGTTTTTTCAGTGACCACACCAATGCGTTGAACTTCTTCAGGTAAGCGTGGCAATGCACGAGAAACCCTGTTTTGTACCTGTATCTGTGCTTTATCAGGGTCTGTACCCTGTTTAAAGGTGACGGTCAGTACCATCTTGCCATCGGCTGCGGTTTGAGAACTCATATACAACATGTTCTCAACACCGTTCACGGCTTGTTCCAGAGGGGAGGAAACCGTCTCGGCAATGATTTTGGGGTTGGCACCAGGATAACTTGCCATGACCTGTACAGTCGGTGGTGTAATGGCTGGATATTCACTCAATGGCAGTTTAAACAGTGATAAAGCACCGAGAATGACGATCAGCACAGAGATCACGACCGCAAATATTGGCCGATTAACAAAGAAATGAGGGAAATTCTTCATGGCTTATTTCCCCTGTGCGGCACTTTCAGTCGGAGTAGGCGTTTGCATTGGAACGATATTTGGCTTGACCTGCATTCCTGGGCGAACCAGCCCTTTAATAATGACTTTATCGCCAGTTTGCAGACCACTGCTAATAATCCGCAATCCATCAACGACCGAGCCAAGTGTTACAGGCCTAAATTCAACCGTATTATTCGAACCAAGAACCAGAACAAAATTATTGCCCTGATCTGTACCCACCGCCTGATCATCTATCAGAATGGTGGACTGTTTATTTCCAGTGGTCAGCTTAACTCTGGCAAACATACCTGGTGCTAATTCACCTGAATCATTGGTAATAGATGCCCTAACCCGTAGCGTCCCTGTACGCTGGTCAATTTGAGTACTTACAAAGTTTAATTTCCCTGTATAAGGATAAGTTTCTGTATTTGCCAATCCCATTTCGATTGGCAAGTTGAATTGTCCAGATTTATTTTGTCCCTTTAGATTGAGAAAGGTTTTTTCATCAAGGTCAAAATAAACATACAGCGGATTGACTGAAACGATGGTGGTTAAGGCTGTGGCATTGCCTGTATTTCCACCTGCAATCAAGTTACCACTGGTGACAAGAACACGGTCAATACGTCCTGAAATCGGTGCTGTAATATTGGTATAAGATAAATCCAGCTTCGCTGCACTGACGGCTGCCTGAGCCTCCTGTACTTGAGCCTGACGGTTATTTTTGGTTGCCAGTGCATCGTCATAAACCTTATTGGAGACGGCACCACTTTCGACCAGTTTATTTGCCCGGTTAAAATCCAGAACAGCCTGGCTATACTGAACCTCTGCTGCTTTCAGTCGTGCCTGGGCTGTCTTCAGAGCAACCTGAAAAGGTGCAGGATCAATTTTAAATAATACCTGTCCCTTACGAACATAACTGCCCTCAGGAACACTAACACTATTAATGACACCACCGACTCGGGACTTGATTTCAACGCTTTGTGGTGCCGATAAGTAGCCTGTATATTCGGCAGTTGGATTAAGTTCTTGTGTAATTACTTCCGCAACTGGAACCTGAGGAATAGGCATTTGAGCTGAACTAGCTTGTTGCTTGGGTTGATCCGATATATTTTTTGCTGTGTACAGCAGACCACCTGAGATAGCAATCACTACTGCTACAGCAACCGCTGTCATTCGTTTTTTCATGATATTCACCTTTTATGCAAAGCTACATCACTCTGGATAGGTTTCTGTAGCAGTTGCACACATGCTAATGTTTCCAATAATTGGAAGGTCAATAGGGTGATCTGAATAGATTATACAAATGAACATATATTTATATGAATTATTAAAAAGTGAATTTCTATAAGTTTAATAGTCCGTTTTTTCAGCTTTATAAAACATACCTCCGTCTATGGAAATTAAATTCATGCAATATCCCTCCAGTATTAGACTGTCAAATTATTCATTTTATCCTAAGTAGAAATTTCTCTTAGAATAAGTAAAAACAGTATTACTTTAGAAAATTTGATTCCCTATTAGCTCAAAAATGGCACATGCCATTGATTATATTAAAATTAATAAATTAAATTTGACAATTTTTACATATGAACATATATTCATATGTAAAAATATATACATGTTAGGTTTTTATACATGAGTAATCAACGCGATCACAATCATAAATGTCATGATCATTCGCATGAAGGTCATGATCATTCACATGTTCCTGATGTGAGTAACGGAAACGAAAGAAAAATTCTGATTTCGTTTTTTATCATTTTCGGGTTCATGCTTGTAGAAGCCACTGGAGGAATCATCTCTGGTTCACTCGCACTTCTGGCTGATGCAGGGCATATGCTTACAGATGCCGTTGCCTTAGGTTTAGCTTATGCTGCCTTTCGTTTCGGTCGCCGCATTGCAGATAATTCAAAAACATTTGGATACATGCGATTCGAAGTTATTGCTGGCTTAATGAATTCTCTTACATTATTCGCAATCGTTGGATGGATTATTTATGAGGCTATTGAACGCTTTCAATCACCTCAACCTGTCATGGCAGGACCGATGTTTATCGTTGCTATTATAGGTATGCTCGTTAACTTATTTGTTTTATGGTACTTAACAAGAGGCGATACAGAACATGTCAATGTTAAAGGAGCTATTCTCCATGTAATGGGCGATTTACTCGGCTCTGTTGGAGCAATTATTGCTGCCATAGTGATTTGGTACACAGGCTGGACTCCTATCGATCCAATTTTATCTGTTCTAGTTTCTTTACTTGTACTACGCAGCGCATGGTCTTTATTTAAACGTACTCTTCATATTTTACTTGAGGGTGCTCCTGAGAATGCTAATGCCCAAGAGATCACTGAATATCTTTTGAAAAATGTAAGTGGTATTGAAAAAATTACCCATATACATATTTGGATGATTACATCAGGTAGATCTATGGCAACGTTGCATGTCAAACCCAAAGATGGAGTTGACCTCGCGACATTAACTCTCAACATTGAGAATGAGCTAAAATCCAAATTTTCTATTGAACATCCAACTATAGCCATTGATTGGCAAGGCAATAGTACTTGTAGCTTAGAAAACCCAACTCAAATTGATCCACACGCTGGACATAATCACTAACCTTAAATCTTTATTGTTATTCACTGATGAGGAGACTTTAATGTCTGATAAATACTACAATTTAGGAGATTACCAGCGTCAAATAACTACGTCATCTCCTGATACTCAACTTTGGTTTGATCGTGGCTTATTATGGACATATTGTTTCAATCCGAGTGAAGCCATAAATTGTTTTAAGAAAGCTCTAGAACATGATGCAAAATGCGCAATGGCTTATTGGGGCATCGCCTTTGCATCTGGTCCAAATTACAATAAAGCTTGGCATTTATTTGATCCTTCAGACTTACAGAATACCATTCCATATATTAATGAAATTATGGAACAAGCAAAGTTAGCAGCGACTCATAATGCGACACAATTTGAGAAAGATTTAATTGATGCCCTTGCTCCACGCTTTCCAAAACACGTGACTATAGATGAACAAGACTTTCATGAGCTGAATTTTGCATATGCTCAAGCTATGAGATCATTTTATGAAAAATATTCTAATGATCTTGATGCAGCTGCAATGTTTGCAGATGCACTCATGTGCTTGAGCCCTCGTAAATTGTGGGATTTAGATACCGGTGAAGCCATAGGTTTAGGTACAGTTGAAGCTAGAAACGTGCTTGAAGTTGCTTTCACTAAACCTGGGGCAAATCGTCATCCTGTAATTAATCATCTCTATATACATTTAATGGAAATGTCACCTTATCCTGAAGTTGCATTGCCAGCTGCTGATAACCTTCGTAATTTATCACCTGATGGGTCACATTTAGCCCATATGTCCACACATATTGATAATGCATGCGGAGATTGGCGTCGAGTGGTTTATTCTAATCTTGATGCAATCGCAGCCGATGAAAGATATTTTTCTAGAGAAAAGAATCCAGGTGGTTGGAATATCTTGTATCGCGTTCATAATTTAATGGTAGGTGCTTATGGTGCAATGATGGCAGGTAAATCACAGGAAGCGTTATTTATGGCTCATCGTATCAATGACATTTTAACACCCGAAGTACTACATATCACTACACCGCCAATGGCTAATTTAACTGAAAGCCATTGCACAACACTACCACATGTTATGATTAGATTTGGCATGTGGGAAGATATTCTGAAACTTGAGCTACCTAAAGATAAAGGTCTATATAGTTCCACAACCGCAATGATTCACTACGCAAAAGGCATAGCATTTGCTTCATTAAGAAGAGTTAAAGAGGCCGAAAAAGAAAGAGAGTCTTTTATAAAAGCAGTAGCTAATGTATCAGAAGAGCGCTTTAACTCTATACCTGTTAAAGAGGTCGAAGCTTTAAAAATTGCTGCCAAAATGATTCATGGCGAAATTGAGTATCGTAAAGGTAATACGAAAGAAGCATTCGCAATCTTGCGAGAAGGCATTAAATTAGAAGATGCTCTTCCTTATTGTGATCCTCCAGCTTGGTTACAACCAGTTCGGCATGCATTCTGCGCACTTAATATGGAACAAGGAAACTTTGAAGTAGCAGCCCAAGAATATCGGATTGAACTGGGGCTAGAAGGTGACCTTGGACGTCGCCGAATTCGCCCTAACAATGTATGGAGTCTTCATGGACTTTATGAGTGTTTAGCAAAACTAGGTCTAGAGAAAGAAGCTCGAGATATTTCGCTGCAACGTGATATAGCACTTGCCTCGGCTGATATTAATATTGAAGCATCCTGTTTCTGCCGATTAAGTGCATTTGAAGATAACACTACAAGTTGCTGTTAAAAACAGATAGCACTTTCCTCAAATAGATATCAAGGCATATAGCTAGACATTTCTTAATTATATGCCCTTGATCTTAACTTTTTGTAGATGATACTGATAACTTAAATAAATGCATGATATATTTCTTGTTTAGAGTAATAAAAATAAAGAATTCCTATAACCCTCTTTCCCCTTAAAGTTATTTAATTTAGATATTTTTGCAATACATTACGTACTACTATAAATTAGTGCTCCTCACTAATATGACTTGCCATATCTAATAAAACCTGACTAACATGTAAATCATCAATCTCATAAAATACTTGTTTAGATTGTCTTTCGCCTTTGACTAAACGAGCTGAACGCAATAAACGAAGATTATGACTGACTAAAGATTGGGATAAATCAAGAGCATCACTGATTTCACCTACTGAACTAGGCCCCCGCATACAAAAAAGTAGAATTTTAAGTCGTGAAGCATCACCTAATAGCCGAAATGTTTCAGCTAAAGACATAATCTCATCTTGAGATAATGGTATCGGGTGATTATTAAAATTCATACTAATACTTAAATTCCTATTATTTAGAAAATATATATGTTTACATATTCTACCCTTGACCTTCCCATAATGGCAAGGTTTATGCTCTTAATAATTGGGTAAGCACTATAGGTATATCTTATGGGAAAGGCAACAGATAAGCTTTCTAATAATATGAAAGTTACATTAAAAATTGAAGGGATGACATGTGCCAGCTGTGTTGGGCGTGTTGAAACAGCACTCAAAAAAGTTGATGGTGTACAGTCTGCCTCGGTCAATCTAGCGACAGAACGTGCAGATATTGTACTTGATCAGCCTGTGGATCGTCAGGTACTGGTTCATGCCATTGAACAATCAGGTTATGACGTGCCCGCAAATAATATTGAATTATCAATTAAAGGCATGACCTGTGCTAGTTGTGTAGGTCGTGTCGAAAAAGCCCTTAAAGCCGTTGCAGGTGTAAAAGAGGCCAATGTCAATCTTGCGACTGAGCGTGCAACGGTCAGTGGTTCAGCAAATGTCGATGACTTGATTACCGCAATTGATAAAGCTGGTTACGATGCCACAGAAATTCAAGCTTCTATTCCTGACCAGACAGAGCTGCTTGAGAAAAAAGATCAAGAACGTGCTGAACTTAAGCGTGATTTGATTCTTGCAACCCTATTGGCTTTGCCTGTATTTATTTTGGAAATGGGATCTCACCTTATCCCTGGTGTTCATCAACTGATTGATCAAACTATTGGGATGCAGAATAGCTGGTATTTACAATTCATCCTGACCACGTTGGTTTTAGTTATTCCAGGACGAAGATTCTATCTAAAAGGTTTGCCTGCATTACTCCGTTTAGCACCTGATATGAACTCGCTGGTTGCGGTTGGTACATTAGCAGCTTACCTATTTTCTATTGTTGCCACATTCATACCCAACATCCTTCCCACAGGAACGGTAAATGTATATTACGAAGCTGCTGCGGTGATTGTGGCATTAATCTTACTGGGTCGTTTTCTTGAAGCAAAAGCCAAAGGGCGAACATCTGAAGCAATCCAGCGTTTAGTCAGCTTACAGGCCAAAACTGCCCATGTTTTACGCGATGGCCAAATGGTAGATATTGCACTAGACCAAGTGGTTGCAGATGACATTATCATTGTGAAACCAGGTGAAAGAATCCCTGTCGATGGTCAAGTCACTGATGGAAAAAGTTTTGTTGATGAATCCATGATTACGGGTGAACCAATCCCTGTTGAGAAAGGCATCGGCAGTGATGTGGTAGGCGGCACCATTAACCAGAATGGCACGTTGACCTTTACCGCTGTGGCGGTGGGTGGCGAAACTATGCTGGCTCAAATCATTCGTTTGGTTGAGCAAGCACAGGGTTCTAAAATGCCGATTCAAGCTGTGGTGGATAAAGTTACCTTATGGTTTGTCCCTGCGGTGATGATTGCCGCAGTACTTACATTCCTAGTCTGGCTTATTTTTGGTCCATCACCAGCCTTAACCTTTGCGTTGGTTAATGCTGTGGCAGTGCTGATCATTGCTTGCCCGTGTGCAATGGGATTAGCGACACCAACCTCAATTATGGTGGGTACAGGTCGTGGTGCAGAGTTAGGAGTGTTGTTCCGTAAAGGTGAAGCCTTACAACTATTAAAAGATGCTAAAGTTGTTGCAGTTGATAAAACAGGGACGTTGACAGAGGGTCATCCTGTGCTGACTGACTTTGAAGTAACCCAATTGTTTGAGCGTGATTATGTTCTAGGCATGGTTGCGGCTGTCGAATCCCGTTCTGAACATCCGATTGCTAAAGCAATTGTTGATGCGGCAAAAAGTGAAAACCTAGCTCTACCTAAAGTCGATACCTTTGATTCAGTCACTGGTATGGGTGTCTATGCAACCATCAATGGTAATGAAAAAATCAATATTGGTGCAGACCGTTATATGGTTCAACTTGGTATTGATGTTGCTCCATTTGCTGTTACAGCTCAGCGTCTTGGTGATGAGGGTAAATCCCCTCTTTATGTTGCTGTCGATGGCGAACTAGCAGGAATTATTGCAGTTGCCGACCCAATCAAATCCACAACGCCAGCAGCGATTAAGGCTCTACACCAATTAGGGCTTAAGGTGGCAATGGTTACTGGTGACAATGTTCGTACTGCTCAAGCGATTGCCAAACAATTGGGTATTGATGAAGTGATTGCTGAAGTTTTACCAGAGGGTAAAGTTAGTGCGGTTAAAGAGCTGAAAGCAAAATATGGCCATATCGCTTTTGTGGGTGATGGTATTAACGATGCGCCAGCTTTGGCTGAAGCTGATGTGGGACTTGCGATTGGTACAGGTACAGATGTTGCAATTGAATCTGCCGATGTCGTGTTAATGTCAGGGAACTTACAAGGTGTTGCCAATGCGATTGCCTTGTCCAAAGCAACGATTGGTAATATTCATCAGAACTTATTCTGGGCATTTGCCTATAACACCATGTTGATTCCTGTTGCTGCTGGTATATTGTACCCAGCCTATGGAATACTGATGTCCCCAATCTTTGCAGCAGGTGCAATGGCTTTGTCCAGTGTATTTGTACTCGGTAATGCATTACGTTTACGTCGATTCCAGTCACCATCCGTCAGTCAAGGCTAAGGAGGATATGATGAACATTGGTAAAGTCTCTAAAGCTTCAGGAGTTACCGCCAAGATGATTCGTTATTACGAGCAGATTGGCCTGATTCCCGCTGCTGGACGTAATAATGCAGGATATCGCTCTTACTCAGTAAATGATGTTGAACGTTTAAAGTTTATCAAACGAAGTCGTGAACTCGGTTTTTCAGTAGCGGAAATATCAGACCTACTCGATTTATGGAATAACCGCAGTAGACAGAGTGCTGATGTCAAACGCCTGGCTCAGGGTCATATTGAAAAGCTGGAAGAACGTATCAATGACCTACAGCAAATGGCGAATACTCTCAAGGACTTAATCGACTGCTGTGCTGGTGATAATAGACCTGATTGTCCGATTCTTGAAGGTTTGCAAGAGCCCCACAATGATATAAAGGACGTTCACCATCATAATGACCTGCTTTCCGTTTCACCTTTAACCCGAAAGAAATGACAAATAATGGGAGGTTATATCAATATAACCTCCTATGCCATACCTATAAAAATTCTTATAAATCAATATAGCTTATTGACTTCTAATATCAGTTCTTCAAAATCTAATTAATTAACTACATTTATGAATATATATGTCAAAAAGAACAAGAGATAATTTCACCCAAAGAACAATTGATGCACTACGTCGCAGAGTATCAAACTGTTGTTCAAACCCTGAATGCTATGTTCTAACAGTGGAGCCTCAAGCGACTGATCCAACAAAAGTAATTGATACAGGTGTAGCAGCACATATTTGTGCTGCATCTATCGGTGGTCCTCGCTATAAGGCAGAGATGACAACTGAAGAAAGAAAAGACATCAATAATGCAATTTGGCTTTGTGCACATTGCTCTATAAAAATAGATAGGGAACCAGAGGCTTATCCAGCCCCTTTATTGCACCATTGGAAGAAAGAAGCAGAACATAGAATAAAAATTAATTCAAACTCAAGGCTTTATACGCAGAATGAGGCAGACTACAAAGTTCATCGTACCTTATTACAAGGTATAGGAGTAAACCTATCTGATCGAATGCAGACTTCCATCTCAGAAGTAGCAAGAGCTGTAAAATCATATATTCATAAATTAGACCCACGGCTAGATGTGGAATACTCTTTTATCAATGGTTCTAACCACTTTGAGATCAATGTTAAAGAAGATACAGATGATCCTGTTATCATCAACTTTATTCCTATTGATCCATCTGAATATAATGAAAAATTTTCGGACTTAATAGATCATGGCCAAACTCTCTCATGTGATATTGCCAAGGTAACCACCAACTCATTAGGGCTAGACTCAATATTTCCCCAGAACCTAAAGGATGGCATCCTGATTATTGAGCCCAATAATAAAAGAACTGCCATTGTTGAGATACAGGATGAAGAGGGTGAAACGCTTATGAGTTTTGAAGATGAATTGATATTAGGAAAAGAAACCTTTTCCTTTTCCTCCATGAAATATAATCATCTTCTAAGTTTTAAAATCAATAAAATTCCATATTCTGGACAACCTATAAAGGATGGTTTTAATCTGGATTTAAACTTCCAGTTATGGGATAACAAAAACTTATCTAAATTACCTTACTTTGATCAAATTTTTAAATTTTATAAATCATTGTCAAATAGTAAAGAATTCAAAGCAATCATATATATAGATGGTTTAGAAGTATTCTCTTCAAGCACCTCAATTGGAAAAACTTATTTTTCCAGACTATTACCTTTACTATCATATACTTATTATTGCAGACTCATTTGTAATGTTCTTCATATCGAATTACCATTCAAAAGTGACATTACGTTTAGTATTGAAGAATACCGCGATGTTTTTGAAACTGCCAAGGCAATAAAAGCAGTTCAGATCAATAATAAATTTTCTTGTACTTTTACCTTGATTAGGGACTCTCTACTATCTATCAGCACCTTTATGGGAAGTAGTGAGATTATTATCCAACAGAATATAATTATAGAGCTCGACAATGTATTCAAAGAGAATATAAAGAAAGATGTTTTTATAAGACATACATTCACTAATCCAAATTTATCTGTAATTAATAATACTAAATCCAAGAAAAATTATACTTACAAAATCAAAGCAGATAACAAACACCATCTTGGTCGATATAAAAGGATGACCACATTAACTCCAATAACACCTGCAAATGAAAAAGAGGTTATGTCTATATGACCACATATATAACCAATAAAGTAAGAATATATAAGTCAATTACTTAAAGAGTTTTTTAATTAGTACCAAGATATTCTATACACCACTGCCAAATCTTGTTCACAGTAGTATTAGAGTGTGAGGATTTTTTCCGTACAAGATAATAACTTGGTTCAATGGTCATTATTTCCGAAACAACCTGTACCAGTTTTCCTGATTTAATCTCTTCATCTACAAAGGCTCGGCATGCTAACGCAATGCCTTGCCCTGACAAAGCAGCGTCTAATGCCAGAGTGGTTTGACTAAAAACAAGTCCAGATAACTTAACATTTGTATTTAGGAACTTGGGCCAGTTATCGTGAGCATCATGTAGAAGTGGCATTGATATTAATTGTTCAGGCTTTAAAGGAAGAGTTAAATCTTGGACAAGAAAAGGACTTGCCACAACAATCAGTTCCTGACGGAACAATAACTGCGCTTCCAAATTCTCTGGAAATGACTTTTTAGTAAGGCGTACAGCAATATCAACCTGATCCCGATCAAAATCTGATACAGCTTCAGTAGCTAATGTATGCAGCTTGATATCAGGCAATGATGTATGTAGTTTACCTAAAAGAGGGATCAACAACTTGGCAGCAATCGTCGGAGTTACACTAATGGTTACGCTATCAGGTTGATCCAAAATCGATTCCGTTTATTCTGTAAGAATATCAAAGGCATGAGTCATATTGACCAAGTAATTAGCTCCCTCTGGAGTCAAAGCCAGTCCTCTTGGAAGACGCTGAAATAGTGTAACCCCCAGATGTTCCTCCAATGCCCGGACCTGCTGAGCAATCGCACCTTGGGTAACTCCCAGTTCATCCGCAGCAGCACGGAAACTCAACTTCCGTCCTGCCGATTCAAAAGCACGCAAAGCATTTAAAGATGGGAGTTTCCGACGAGATAACATAGAACCAAATAGACAGTAGTTTTTCTACACTCTAATGCGTTTATTAATCGTGTGCAAGTCATTCAACTAGTTGAAATAATGTCCTAATAAAAGCAATTTTTATGCTGAGTCTTCCTTTAGAAAATAAAGTATAGGACTGGAAAATTATCCTGACTGAGGTGTCTGTTATGGCAAATGATCTTATTCAAATTAATACTTTGGCCTGGAAAGAACTTGAATTGGCAACTATCACCCCTGAATCAGGTTTCCGCTATATCAATCTATGCTCGGTAGATAAAGAGGATACGCCACAGGCCAGAATGGTCGTGCTAAGACATGTAAATCAATTAAAACGTATTCTTGAGATCCATACCGATATTCGCAGTCCAAAATGGAATGAACTCTTGGCAAACCCATCTACGACCATTCTGGGGTTTTGCTCAAAGACGCGTTTGCAGCTTCGCCTAAAAGGTATTGCCACACTTCATGCTTCTGGTACTGAAGTTGCTCAACAGGCATGGCAATCATTGAGTATATGGACACAGAGAACCTATACGGGTGGACCACCAGGAGATGAGTGTGCTTTTACCACTGGTTGCCACTCACTTCTAGAAACAGACAGTGATGAAAGACAAGATGGATATTCATGTTTTGGTGTTATTTCTGTCCAGATTGAGATTTTAGACTGGTTTCAATTGCAGCACCAAAACAACCAGCGTGCATATTTCACTTATGACAACGATGGAAATTTGATGAATAGCCATTGGATTAACCCCTAAACTGACTCAATAGGATACAGATAAGATGCTTCGCGCTTATGTCGCACTAGTTCTACTTGGAATCATTTGGGGAACAAATTTTATCTATATGAAATGGGCCACTATCCTTATTTCCCCCTCACAAACCGTATTCCTGCGAGTCCTATTTGGATTTCTTCCTCTTTTAGTGATTGCTATTTATACAAGGGCAATCAATCGCCAGCAATTACGTTATCTCCCTCATTTCACCGTGATGTCAGTATTGGCAACGACACTCTATTATTATGGGTTTGTCGCTGGAACAGCTCTTCTTCCCACCAGTATCGCTGGACTGCTTAGTGGCTCTATTCCCATTTTTACGTTCTTGGCTTCCATCATATTTCTTCGTGAGGAACAACCTACAAAGCGGATGACCCTTGGAATTATACTAGGATTCCTAGGCATCATCTTAAGTGCCAGACCATGGGAAAGCACACAGGAGATCCCTTTGATGGGTATCGTATGGATGATTGTTGGAACACTCAGTGTTGGATGTTCTTTTGTTTATGCCCGATATTTTCTTTCTCCCTTAAACTTACCTCCAGTGGCATTAGCAACATGGCAGTCAGGCATCGCAACACTTACATTGTTGCTTCTAACAGACTTTGACCATATTACTGCGATTACATCGGACATCCATACACTATGGGGGGTGATTATTGGCCTAGGGATGTTGGGAACGGGAGGTGCTTTCTTCATTTATTACTACATCATTCAAAAGCTTGGACCAGTAAAAGCTGCTGGGGCTACATATATTGCCCCAATTGTGGCTGTTATCATTGGCGCTATGATTGGAGAAAGTATAGGAGTAATTGAATTATTGGCATTAGTTTTGATTCTTGGAGGGGTGGTGTTAATTCAACTTCCCAAAAATACTTAAGTTTTAGCTTTTTATTGGAAATAAAAAGCGACTACTTTGAGTCGCTTTATTATTTTGTTCACTCTTAGCGAGGAGGAAAACCAGCCTCTGTTAAAGCCTCAACCACTTGTTGCTGAGTTGCAGTTGTTTCAACTTTCACACTGCGATTTGGAGGATCAGTAATTACCTTTGCATTAGCATCAAC
Organism: Acinetobacter sp. 1566109; assembly: GCF_000582255.1. NCBI lineage: Bacteria > Pseudomonadati > Pseudomonadota > Gammaproteobacteria > Moraxellales > Moraxellaceae > Acinetobacter > Acinetobacter sp. 1566109. The sequence continues at coordinate 78,519 of NZ_JEYB01000009.1, forward strand.
TGCTTGAATTGCTCTGGTGACACCACGGGCACAACCGCCACAGGTCATACCTTCAACATGAAATTCCATATTTATCTCCACTATTATTCAAGATTTATTTAATATAAACCTTGCCATAATTGTAAGGTCAAGTCTTACTAAAATTTAATTAAGTAAAAAGTAGTTATTTTGGCCATTTCTGGTGGTAATCATCAATTACATATTCATGAATATGGATTCCATTGACCAGATGTTGTTGCAAATGCTCATGTTCTGGTGGTAAATCATCATGATTATGAGCCAAATACATTTCGTCCTGAGCTGACCATACACGCATCGCAAGTATGAGTGAAATAACGGCAATTACTGCCATAGGTATAAAAGTCTGTAATGTTCCCACATTGGTACTCAACCACCCAACTAATGGATAAGTAATCAACCAGCACGCATGAGAAAACGCAAATTGTGCTGCAAATAAAGCTGTTCTATTTTCACTGGATGCTGATTTACGAATTAATCGCCCTGTTGGTGTTTGAGCCACTGAATAGCCCACACCTAAAATAAACCACAATGCCAATAACCAAGCATAGGAATGAATAAAATAGCCAGAGAACAAGCCAATGGTCAGTATGGTTGTACCTGTTAACATCACGGTTCTATCATTAAATTTATCAAGAACTTTAGGCAATATAAATGCTGAAAGCATAGAACCAAGACCAAATAGACCAAACGCCCAAGTTGTTGCATGTTCTGTCAGTTTAAAGGTTGATTGAACCAGTACCACTGTATTGACAATAACTACAGCACTTGCCGAAGCAATGGCTAGATTTAATGCAAGTAAGGCTTTCAATCGTGGAGTATTAAAATATATTTTTGCCCCCTGTTTGATTCGACTATATATACCTTTAAATTCAGGAATTTTTGCTACAGGTAGTTTTGCACTGACAACAAATAATGCTGAACCAATGAAGCCAATGACTGTACCTAAGAATAAATTGTTATAACTAATAACTGTCAATAACAGCCCTGCTAACATCGGGCTAATTATATTTTCTAAATCATAAGCTAGACGGGACAATGATAAGGCGTTGGTATAATCTTTTTCATCAGGCAATACATCTGGAATCGTTGCCTGAAATGTAGGGGTAAATGCTGCTGATGCGGATTGTAAAATAAAAATTAACAGGTAAATCTGCCAGATTTGGGTTACAAATGGTAAGCAAAGTGCTGTTAATGCCCGAATAATATCTAATCCAACCAAAACCTTTTTTCGGGGTAAACGTTCTGCAAAAGCTGAGGCAACAGGTGCGACGGCAATATAAGCAATCATTTTAATTGCCAGTGCAATACCGAGAACCTGTGCCGCTTTTTCGCCAGCCATATCATACGCAAGTAAAGCCAATGCAATCGTAATTAAGCCAGTACCAATTAATGCAATCACTTGTGCAAGAAATAGATGTCTATATGTTGTGTTTTTTAATACTGTAAACATTTTATCGGCTCTCCTAGTTCACCTGCTTTATCCATAGGACACTTAAGAGCATTGCCCTTAAATGTCCTTAAATAGATTAAAAAATCCGTTTTATTTCACTAAACTGTCCTTCAACTGTTAAAGTTACTGTGACAGATTCTTTGTTACGGTTTCGCCAGAACCAACCATGTTTACCGTCAAATGCAGCCGTTAAAGTCCCTGATTGCTGAGTTTCATTTCGACCTTTGCCATAACCATGATAAAAATCTTTCGGGGCATTCACTGGGTCTCCATGTGTATCAAAATTCAAACCACCACCTGATGTTTTCCAGTCGAAATTAACACTTGCACCTTTAGGCATTGCCAGTTTCACTTCTGTTGCCTGACCAGCCTTGAGGTCAATCGAAATAGATTCTTTGGTCACAGCAGGTATCATTTTGGCTGGTTCACTTTCATTTGAAACCTTTGTATTTGCTTCTGTTTGTCCTAGAGCTTGGGTTGCCTCTGAAACACTAGTATCTTGTCCAGAAATATCAAACTCTTCTGCAAAACCGCCAGTGTTTTCGCCCAATCCCTGTTCAGCTTCTTTGGCTAAAGACTGTTTAATTTCTCCCATCTCAACCAAACCAATGGCTTTTCCTATACCTGTTGGGTCGATACCATATTCAGCGGGCATCACACATGTCACTAATACAACTACCGCACTTATGGCTGCAATTACTGTTGATTTAATCAACTTTTTGGAAGATGGAAGTTGAATATTTTTTGGAATTTCAGTGTTGTACATAATTCAATCCTTATTGTGTGATAAAGCCAGTAAGCTGATAGCCGACCAATAAAAAACCAAGAAACATCAAAAAGACATTACTTTGATAAGCTGTTTTAAAGAAGTAAGGGGTTTTTCGCCACATGGTCATAAATAGCAAAATGATGCACAGTGCCATGAGCTGACCGAGTTCAACACCGACATTAAATGAAATTAAATTTGCCAATAGGCCATCTTTAGGGACTTCATATTCCTGAATTTTGACGGCTAAACCAAAACCATGTATCAGACCAAAAATTAAGGTTGCAATTTTGGTATTGGGTTGATACCCAAACCATCTTTGATAAGCACCCAAATTATCTAAGGCTTTATAAACAATAGAGAAACCAATGATTGCATCAATAATGTAGGCATTCATTGAGATGTTGTAGTACACACCAATCAGCATGGTGATTGAGTGACCAATGGCAAAAAGGCTGACATATAAGCCTATATCTTTTATTCGATATAGGAAGAAAATAATGCCAACGAGAAACAATAGGTGGTCGTATCCCGTGAGCATATGTTTCGCTCCCAAATAGATAAATGGGATGATATGGACACCGTAGATTTCCTGAATGTAACCTTTGTCACCTTCCGAAACACCATGCGCAAATAACATTGGGCTAAACAAGAATAGGCTTAATACTACTATCAGTTTTAAGCGGCTTCTTGATTTCACCCACTGCAAGAAAGAACTTGTCATATAAATTAAACTCCAAAAAATTAAATGATGAATTGATAATTCATTCATTTTTTGGCGGTTTAAAAATGCGACTCATCACTAAAAGGGTATAGTGTTTGATTCTGTCAATAATTTGAGAATTGAAAATCAGTACAATAAAACTAATATTTTGACCAACATCATAACCAACAAAATGTTCATGATAAGTATCTTGGTGGCTATGTATATGCGGTTGATTCACTTCATGTGGATGTGTTTCTGCATAAGGTGCGTTCTGAAATGAACTGATTTCAGTTACATGTGTATTAGAATGCAGGCACAATGCAAGACTAAGGATGCAGACAAGCCACATCATTGTTCCTTTAAACTTTTTATCTTGCACCATGCCTATCATTTCATTTCTTCCCTAAACCTGTTGCTCAGAGAAATTTTCTACTTCTGCTTTACGCTTGGCTCTTTGATTGAACCAGACATACAAGGTAGGCAGAATAATCAATGTAAGTAATGTGGAAGAAATAATCCCGCCAATAACTACAGTTGCGATTGGGCGTTGAACCTCTGAACCAATGCCGACATTTAACGCCATTGGAATAAATCCCAGAGAAGCAACCAGAGCCGTAATTAATACAGGTCTTAATCTTTCTAAAGCACCATGCTTTACCGCATCAACCAAACTTTGACCTTGAGCTTGCAAGCGTTGAATTGCGGTGACTAAGACCAATCCATTTAATACCGCCACACCTGAGAGGGCAATAAAGCCCACAGCAGCAGAGATTGAAAGTGGAATATCCCTTAATGCTAAAGCGATGACACCACCAGTTAATGCAAATGGCACACCAGTAAAGACCAATAAACTATTACGAATATTCCCTAATGCCATGTAAATCATGGTAAAGATTAATAATAGTGCTACAGGTACAATAATCATCAAACGATTAGTAGCAGACTGCATCTGCTCAAATGTACCGCCCCAAGACATCCAGTAACCTTCTGGTAATTTGAATTGGGAATCTACTTTGGCTTGAGCTTCAGCAATATAACTACCCATATCTGTTCCACGTACATTGGCAGTGATGACTATTCGGCGTTTACCATTTTCACGAGAAATCTGGTTTGGACCTTGAATGGTTTTTAACTCAATCAAATCGGACAACAGTACACTTGACCCATCTGGCAAACGCATTGGAATTTGATAGAGTTTTTCCAGATTACTGACCGCACTTTCTTCCATTCTAACGACAATATCGAACTTTCTATCACCCTCAAACATTCTGCCTGCGGTTTGCCCAGTAATCAGACTAGATACTTTATTTTGAACATCTTCAGCATCTAAACCATAATTGGCAATCATGTCCCGCTTAAGTTCAATAGAAACCATTTGTAGACCAGACATTTGTTCAACTTTTAAATCGGCAGTTCCATTAACAGTTTCAAGGATATCTGCGACTTCATTGCCAAGTTCCAACAGTTGTTCCAAATCATCACCTGAAATTTTTACAGCAACATCCGTACGTACACCAGAAATCAACTCATTAAAACGCATCTGAATGGGTTGGGTGAACTCGTAGTTATTGCCATAAACACCTTTTGAAACTCGTTCGATTTCTGCCACGACATCAGCTTTCTCCTTGTTAGGATTCGGCCACTCCCTACGGAGCTTTAACACGACATAGTTATCTGCCACATTAGGTGGCATAGGATCTGTTGCAATTTCGGCTGTTCCAATTTTGGCAAAAATCGATTTCACCTCTGGTATCTTTTGGATTTCTCGTTCAAGTGCATATTGCATTTCGATTGCCTGGCTTAGTGATGTTCCAGGAATACGTAATGCGTGTAATGCCACATCACCCTCATCCAACGATGGAATAAACTCTGAACCAAGACGAGTAGACAAACTGGCAGTAAATACAAAGAAACCTGCTACACAAGCAACCAGTATCAGTCGATGGTTAAGTGACCAGTCCAGAACAGGGTGATAAAACTTTTTAATGCCATGAACAATTTTGGACTCTTCATCTTTTACTTTGCCTGTGGTAACTAATGCAATCATGGCAGGGACAAAAGTAATCGAGAGAATCATCGCTGCAAGTAATGCCATCACCACTGTTGCTGCCATTGGCGTGAACATTTTTCCTTCAACACCTGTCAGCGTCATCACAGGTAGATAAACCAGAATAATGATAAGCTGACCATAAAGAATGGCTTTTCTAGATTCTTTGGTGGCATCAAATACTGTGGCAAATCGTTCCTGTCGAGTTAGTACTCTCCCTAACTCTTTCTGTTTTAAAGCAAGTTTTGCCAGAGATGCTTCGACAATAACCACAGCACCATCAACGATAATCCCGAAGTCCAATGCCCCAAGACTCATTAGATTGGCACTGATTTTCTGATTGACCATGCCTGTAATGGTCATCAACATGGATAATGGAATGACCATTGCTGTAATAAGTGCGGCACGGAAATGCCCAAGAAAGATAAATAGAACCACAATCACAAGGATTGCACCTTCTAACAGATTCTTTTTAACGGTTTCAATTGTTGCATCAACCAGTGTAGTACGGTTATAAACAGCTTTCGCTTCCACACCTTCTGGTAGTGACTTCTGGACTTCCTGTAATTTTTGATCTACAGCATGGGCGACACTACGAGAGTTCTCTCCAATGAGCATGAATGCTGTACCCAATACAATTTCCTGACCATTCTTGGTCGCTGCACCTGTACGCAATTCACTTCCGATAGATACTTCTGCAACATCATTTAAACGCAGGATATAGCCATTACTTGTCGTAATTGGAATACTCTTGATTTGCTCAATTGATGTGATTTGTGAATCTGAACGCAGTAGATATTGCTCACCATTTTTTTCAATATAACCAGAACCTTTGTTCATGCTATTTTTTGAAATAGCTTCAACAATTACCTGTTGGTCTAAGCCGATACTCCGCAAATAAGGATAATTAGGACGTACCACAAATTGTTTTACATAGCCACCAATGGTATTGATTTCATTGACACCCTCAACATTTCGCAGTTGTGGCTTAATCACCCAATCCTGCAATGTCCTTAAATCCGTAGCTGACATTGGATTTGGATTATTGGGTGTATTCTCAACGGTATACATAAAGATTTCGCCAAGTCCTGTAGACACAGGTCCCATTGAAGTGGAAATACTACTTGGCAGACTTGGTACAATACCCTGAAGCCTTTCATTCACCAATTGGCGGGCAAAATAAATATCTGTACCTTCTTTAAAGATAACAGTGACTTGTGATAGTCCATATCTTGACACCGAACGGGTATAGTTAAGATTGGGGATACCTGCTAGGGCTGTTTCAATTGGAAAGGTCACCTGAGTTTCCATTTCCAGTGGTGAGAGTCCCTGAGCCTCGCTGTTAATTTGTACCTGAACATTTGTAATATCAGGGACTGCATCAATCGGCAGTTTGAAATAGTTATAGACACCAAATGCCCCAATAAACAAAAATACAATCAATACGAACCAACGGTTCTTGATTGACAGTTTTACAATCTGGTCAAACATGTTCGCTACTCCTGCTTTTAATGGTCATGAGAAGCGCCAGATTTACCCAGCTCTGCTTTTATGAGATAAGAATTACCTGCTGCATATTTTTGTCCAACTTTTAAACCCGATTTGACCTCAACAAATCCATTGAATTTCTCACCCAACTCAAGTGGACGAACTTCAAAGTCATCACCAACACGAAGAAAAACCACGTCCCAGTCACGATAGGTTTGTAGTGCATCTTCACGCACCACCATCGGTTTCATGGATTGACTTTCAAAGATTTGTGCTGAAATCAACTGACCTGAACGCCAGTTAAACTGATTCGGAATTTCAACAAAGGCTTGAGCAGTACGAGTTTTAGGGTCAATCACATCACTGATATATTTGATGCGCCCCAATGCTTCTTCCGAAGCTGTTGTCTGTGATTGGATGGTGACTTTATTACTTGTTTTCACCACATTCAATTTATCAGCAGGAATATTCACTACTGCTAAAAGTTGTGAAGTGTTGGCAATTTTAAACATCGGAGTAGATGGGTTAACATTTGTGCCAATGGCACTTAGAATTTCCAGCACTGTGCCTGACATCGCGGCACGTACTTCAATCATTCCATTGCCAGAACCACCATAAGAGTTAATGATGTTACTTAACTCATTGACACGAACATGGGCATTATCAAATTCACGTTCGGCATTAATATAGTCAATTTCAGGGGAAACACGTTTCTGCCATAAAGCCCGTTCTTGCTCCATTTTTTTACGTGTAAACTGCAAGGTATCCTGAGCGATAGTACGTTCAGCATTTAGACGAATCACATCCTGACTTTGTACGGTTGCCAATAAGTCACCCTTACTGACCTTATCACCAATCGTACGATAGGTTTTAACCAGTGTGCCACTTGCTTTAGGGGTAATAAAACTCTCAAAATTGTCTGGAAATTTAAGTTCACCTTTAAGCTGTAAGCTATTTTCAAACATCATAGGCTGAACAGTTAATACTTCGAGTCCACTACTTTTTAGACTGGCATCAGGAATATTGGTACGACCCTCTTTGGTGTCCCACCTCCATGTATGCTTTTTACCTTGATATTCCACATTGATCATCATCAAAAATGAATGTGGTTCATAAATCACTTCATTTCCAATCAGATAGTCACTTTCAGGTACAAAGCTAATATTTTGTTCCGCATCAAGACGCTTGATGAAAATATTTGCAGTCAGTTCTTGAGGCTTTAAGGGCTTATCCTTGAAATAGCCATATACACGTAAATGAGGTTCAACACCTTCCTCAAAAATCTTAACTTCCGTAGAGAAATCGCCATCTCGATATAAACGTCCACCATGTTGGCCTTTTTCATCACCTGCAACTGCAACGCTTTCCTCTACCGTTTCACCTGAATTCGCCTTTGGTTTATTACCTGTCTTATACCAAGCAATCGCACACAGGATAATCAGTAATGCAACAACACCTGTTGCAATTAAAGTATTGGTGGTTTTATTCATGTTTGTGTTCCCCCTATTCCTGTTCTAAATTGGTGACGTAGTTTTTCTCAATCTCTGCAATTTGATTTTGCAAAGCCAACCACAGGTCATAACGGGCTAACTGTTTATCCAACCAAATTTGCTTATTACTATTAAATTCCAATAGGGAAGTCTTGCCTGCCTGATAGCCCAGTTCAGCAATACGTAAACTTTCATTGGCTGCGGGTAATACCGTGCTGTCATATTGCTTGATTGCATCAATCAGGTTTGAAATCTCAACCGATTTATTTTCCAATTCAATTTTAGCGTTACGATTTGCCCAGACAGATTGGGTTTCTGCATTGGCTTGGGTAGCTTGAGCAATGGCAATATTGCCTTTATTACGATTGAAGACAGCGAGGGGAATTGAGGTGGAAACTAAAAATACCTTGTCACTGGTTTCCTGATAATTTCGGACACCAACACCCAATGTAATATCAGGTACGGCCTCTCTTTTTGCCAATTCAAGTTGTGTTTTTGCCAACTGTGTTTTTAAGACACTTTCCTGTTCCAATAAACTGACACGATTGGAAAAGTTAATATCTAGAGGCACTTCAATGGCTTGATTTGGCAAATCAGGAAGATACTTAGAGCAGAGGTTTCTCTGATATTGAATCCTCTTTAACTCATTTTGATGACGTAAAGCTGATTCTGCTGACAATGCCGAACTTAACTGGACATCAGAGGGAATCACTCGACCGAATTTTAACTTTTCAGTGAGTACATTGACTTGTCGCTTATACAAACTACTTTCAGTTGAAAAAATTTCAGCACGCTGGGTTGCAACATACCAGTTTGACAGACAAGTCCTTAATTCTGATTTAAGTTCTGCCTGACGTTTTACAATCTCAAACTGATTATTGTTGCCCTGAAATCCTGCCAGTTGTTTACGTAACTGTAACTTATTATTTAAGGGAATATCTTGAGAAAGCCCAATCATGGTAGTAGGGCCATCAAGTTCTTTAAGCTTGGAATTTCCTAAATTATCCAGCTCCATATTAAAAGTTGGATTGTTCAATCGCCCAGCATATTGTTGATTGATATCATACGCAGACTGAGATTGTTGCAAACTCTTGAGAATTACATCATTTGCTAATACCTGTTGTTGTAGTCGGGCATAATCTTGCTCTGCAAAAGCAGGTGCTGCCATGACTACCAAACCACAGGTAAGAAATATCTGATAAATTTTAGACATGACTTTACCTATACAAAAAAAATGAAAAATTATTTTTTGTATAGAAAAATCAATTACGTAAAACGATTAAAGCTTTTGTATAAGTATAAGAGTTACTAATAAAAGATTGCCTTTTCCTAAATCCAAAAGACCTAATAGGTATTTCAAAAAAACTAAGAAAAAGTAGTATAAGAGGTAGGGCAAAGCTCAAGAAGAATACAGGATCAAGAGCAAAATGTTCTTGAATCGTAATAGGCTTAACTGAATGTTGTAAAGCAGATTGATCATAACTTTTCCAATTATGATTTTTTGTATCTTCCTGAGAAATTTGATTATCATGATGAACTAGAGTCCAGTGACTTATATCTCCAGACACAATAGAAATATTTAGATCATGGTGATGGTCTAAATTTTTAGCAATTACAGGCGCCCATGTATAAACACCCGTAGTTGTTATTGAAAACAAAAACAGGACAAATACAAGAATAAGTTTTATGAACTTATTATTTGACATACTGACCAGATTCACCTTTTATCTGTACCAAGAATACTTAATCAAGTTTCAAAAGTAAATGTCTTAAAAACAAACTAGAAACACTTATTCATGATGATCTGAAATATAGTTTACCGTGTATTTGGGGATTTCTACTTCCAAGTTTTCATCTTGGACTTTAACCTGACAAGATAGTCTTGATTCAGCCGTAAGCCCCCAAGCACGATCCAGTAAGTCAGCCTCTACATCATCCATTTCTTCCAGACTATCAAACCCTTTTTTCACGACAACATGACATGTTGTACATGCACCTGATAAATCGCAGGCATGTTCTATGGGAATGCCATGATCCAATAAACTTCGACATAAATTACTTCCACTTTCAATTTCAAGTTCCGCACCCTGTGGACAAATCTTTTCATGCGGAAGAACTATAATTTTTGGCATATAACATAATCCTCAATTCATCAAATTTATAGATAAAACAAGGGGCTTTAAAAAGCCCCTCATTTAAAAGAACATCGAATAGAGAAGTATCTACTTATGTTTACTTAACCATTCATTCATCATCTTGATTTCTGATTCCTGGGCAGAGATAACATCTTCAGCAAGCTGACGCACTTCTGGATCAGAACCGTATTGAAGAACTACTTTAGCCATATCAATTGCACCTTGATGATGGGGAATCATGCCTCTCATGAAATCAACATCAGCATTTCCTGTAAATGGAACCATCATATCTGCGTGCATTTCATCATTGACCTTAATGTATGCTTGAGTTGATGGGCTATCTTCATTTTTGCTGTCAGAATGATTTTTATTTTTTGCCAACCATTCATTCATCATCTTGATTTCTGACTCCTGGGCAGAGATAACATCTTCAGCAAGCTGACGCACTTTTGGATCAGAGCCGTATTGAAGAACTACTTTTGCCATATCAACCGCACCCTGATGGTGAGGAATCATACCCAACATAAAGTCAGTATCTGCATTTCCCGTGAAATCAATACCCATTCCGCTGTGCATACGAGTATTTACTTCCATATAGGCATTTGTAGATGGATTATCTGTTTTAGCTGAACCATTCATATCATGGTGCATTGAATGGCTTTCATGTTTATTCTCACTCATTGAATTATCCTTTGGAGCGTCAGAAGAGGAACACCCCGCACTAAATACAATCGCACCGATCATTAACATTGGAACAAAGCGTTTCATGGAGTTATCCTCTTACTACAATTATGAAAAAATAATGGGTAATAAGCTCGGAAGTTATTCTTTCCTATCAGGTACATCATTACCCTTGATGTAGTAACTCTATTCTTTCCAATTATGGTAAGGTCAACACCTAATCAAATAAAAATAATTAAAAAATAAAACAATTAAAAACAAATACTTAAATACAATTAACTCCGTAGTGAGTCACAATAATCAATAGAATTAAAAAAATCACCTCCAATCACAAATAATATTTTTATATAAATATAAATGTGATATGTGTTTTCATGGTTTCACAATTATTTATTTGATTATTGGATGCACTACAAAAGACTACAAACATTCTCAAACTTTATACTTAAAAATTATCTTACTTCTCATCTTAAATTTGAGCATTTATGACAATAAAACCTTATTTATTAAAACCTTAAAATAATTATTAAGGTATAATTATTTTAACCATAACTACTATTTTTTGAGTTTCACAATGTCTGAAATTGATTTTTATAAAAGATTGAACAGATTAGAGAAAAGACGAAAAGGTACTGACCTTACATACAATGCTTTTGATAGTGTAACAGCAGGCGTAACTTCATTTAATGAGTTTGATGAATTAAAACGTACAATAGAAAAATGGCAGATTGTATCAGACAAACCATCTATCCGTTATGCAGTAGGAGCAATGCAAGAAGTTAGTAAACGTTACACAGAAATCAGTATTGAAACTGCTAAAAGAATTGAAAAACAATTAGAGCCTAGGCTACTAAATAATCATAACATTGTCACAGAATACAGATTACAAGGGTCAGTTCCCCTAAATATTCATATCAAAGGTGTAAGTGATGTTGATTTACTTGTACTTAACAAATCACATTATCGTACAGAGGGTTATTTAGGTACTTTACGTCATGATGATATAAAAATATTAAGAGAACTCAGGAACGCGTGCACTTATGAATTAAGACAAGCATATCCTGCCGTAACAATTGATACTACTGGTGCTAAATCTATAACTTTAACAGGTGGATCACTTCCTCGGGATGTAGATGTTGTACCCTCTCATTGGGTAGAAACATATGAGTACCAACAACAAAAGCACCTTTATTTAAGAGGAGTCAATATTCTAGATAATAAAACTCCTACTACATTGATGAACTTACCTTTCAAGCATATTTTTTATATAGATTACAAATGTAAATACTATGCTGATGGAGGATTGAAAAAATCTATCCGCCTTTGTAAAACAATAAAAGCCGATTTAGTTGAAGAGGGCAAAGTAATTTACTTAAGTAGTTTTGATCTAGCCTCTATTATGTATCATTCCAATCTAGAAAATTTAAAGAAAGGTAGAACAAATGCTTTAGCAATAGTTCTTGAAACAAAAAGATTTTTTGATTATCTGTATCATAACCCAAACTATAGAAATAGCTTATATACACCTGATATGACCAGAAAAATATTTGATAGTTATCAGAAAGAAACCTCTCTCACAACAATGAGCATTGCCTTAGATAAACTCGTTACGGAAATACGTAAAGATTTGGGTTACCTATATGACGAAACCATTGGCTCTTATCCATTAGTTATCTAATTTTTCCCATAACATTGTTCCCATGGTTCTTCGACCAGTAACATTATAATATTTAGCACTGGCACTTTTATTGTCTTTATGAAGTGTCAGCTCTACAAATCCTCGATGGATACGTAACTCTTCATGATCTAAATCTTTTGGTTTGTTTTCATAACTATAAAGAACTTTGTATTCTTCAATTTCGTCATAAATAATTGCAGCAGAAATACTGTCAGATGTGGAAAATTCTGTTTCTAATCTGATTCTTACTTTATCCCAACTTTGTAAAATTGTTACTTTTCCAATCCACTCTCTATTGTGCTTAATCATTTCAGAATTTTCTTCTTGGTAATCAGAGATACCTTTACATGACCATTCTCCCGAAATATCAGGATATTTCAGAATCTTGAAAAATAAACCTGTTTTCCATATCCATTTATCAAATAGAAAATAAAAAGTAAGAAATAATAAAGCAGTGATAGCACTAGAAATGATGACATTCCAATAAGGAGACAATCCACCCAAGAACTTCAGTAAAAAGTAAATCAATATCCAAGATATAAACGTAGCAAGTGAATAAACATATTTCCCTGCATGAGACCTATTGAATCCATTATGAACACAATATTCATGACCTAATTGCCCCATACATACCCTCTGGAAGCCCAAAATTCAGTTTTAACTTTATGTAGCTACATTAGCGTTATATGGTCCAGTTATACAAGCAATTTAGGTATCCAATATTGCTGATCACCAAACCTCACTTCAAAGCCATCATTCAGCCCCCTATAATTAATACTATCCATTTGATTAAAAAAGGATTTATCCAAATTATGAAAATACATCAATCCTAACTTTATCCACTCTAGTTCATTAAAATTTTCCTCTGGGGCTTTCATGATGGCCAACAATTGTTTTTCCAGTTTCTTCATATTACTTTTTTCTGTTATTTTTTCATCTAGTACCCATGACGTATCAAGGTTCGTATCATAATTCTTGTTTAAAAAATTAAGAAAGCCAACAATAGCGCAAGCTTGTCCAGGGGACTTAAATAAGTAATATTTTACATGCCACATTGTTGGTAAATCTAATCGTGATTGACTTACCAACAGCATTAAAGCAGATGCTGGTTTCATGGCTAAACGGGCAGAACGTATACTCGTTTTCCCTAAATCCATTTTATTTATTAAAACCTGATAATAGTTCTGAAGAATTTGGGCTGAAAGCGATGAACCAGGACATGAGTTCGCCAGTTTTCTCAGTTGGTCAAATTCAGAACAGTGGCCTTTAGATTGGGTATCTATATGCAGGTGATGTACTGCAACCAACCACCGGATGGGCAGCTCATATTTGCGTAAACCACTTGTTCTTAGTCTATGTAATAAAGAGTCATTGTCTGGGATCTGATCTCTCCAAAGATCACTGGTCTTTTCAAAAAAATGAATATGTTTACGAATTAGTAATGCAGCCTTATGCGGTCCAACCTCATGATCAAGCCAATTCATATAATCTTTAAAGTAACCTTTGAGGCTTGGATTTACTAATGTATTAACCAGTTCCTTAATCCTATTCCCCAATATTCTTCGCCATGTACATAATTCACAGTATTTCCCATATCCAGCAGGAATCTGTTGCTGGCAAGTTAGACATTGAAGTGGTGGACAGGTCAAACATTTCTTACAAAGCATTTTGCCTGACACAACATCCTGTTCAATCAACCTATATCTTCTACAACTTTGGCATGTCTGGTAATCACGGGTTGCACACTTTGGGCAAACTCTTAAATTATCTCCAAAACGGCTGATACGAGATAAGCGTTGTGATGTCACACCACACCGTTCACAAGCTTGAAACTCTCTAAAATAAACTGAACAACTATTACAAACAGGGCCTTGCTCCGTTATTTTTCCTATAGGGTAATCAATACGCTGACATCTAATGCAAGGTCTATTGGTTTCACATTGTTGGCAAACGGCCAAGTTATCAGCTTTATATAATCTGGAACTTTTACCACACGACGGACAATCCTGTTTTTTAAAAACTCGTACATAGCACTTATGGCAATAGTTACGCTGTTTATAAAGTCGGTGTATCTTTTCAACCGCATCACCACATTCATCACACTGAGGCATGGTGTTGTCCCCCCAAAAGTTACCCTAGTTTTCTTTTTAATCTTAAAAACTTGCGTATTACAGTCTCCTTACTTTTAGGTTTAAAGGTAGCTACCAATGCTCTCTTTGGAGGGTAGTTCCGATAAATCGAGCCTAATTGTTCTTCAACAGGCCTTAATATGGCTGGCAACTGGTTTCTCTTATCCCAAAATGAAGACCTGTTCATATTTAAAGATTTTGCTGTTTCAATAAACTTTTCCTGGGGAATAATGAGTAATTGATAAATACAGGAAAATAGCCGTTCTCTCTCGGTAACTGGAAGTTGGTTAACAGCCAATCCATTCGATATAAGCTCAGGATGGGGCACCTGAATTCTGAGTTGTTCAAGAAAAGCCCATCCTTTTCCATTTACTGAGCCAGCTAAAGCTTTTCTAATAAATTGTGAAAATAACTTAATCACCGTTAACCAATCAGTTACTGAAATCAACTTGTCTTGATAGGTTGCACAGCCTTGTTCCAGGAATTGATCAAAGATTTTTTGGAATGCCAAGGCATGACAATCCACAAGGCTTTTATTAACCTCCAATAGACTTTTTTTACATATTGAACAGCAAGTCATAACCTGATCAGGGGCTTCAAGACGTCTAGGTTGAATAGCATTATGGCAATGAGGACATTGATCATGTAAATGCTGATTATGTTTTATACAACCTGTATGCCAGGCAAAACGCCAAGGCAGACGGAAATAGGCAACATTATCCTCAGATAGACACTCAGGACAATATTGCCAGCCACCTCGATGCTTACGGTTTCTTGTACCTAATACCAAGTACCATGCATCAAGAGTTTGATTATCCAGATTATATTTAATTAAAAAATTGCGAAGCGTAGCAGAATTAAATTGGCTTTCATCAATTTTTGTCGTATTGATCAATACCTGTACTTGCTCTGCACTTAAACCACGATCTACATCTACAGACCAGATTCGCCATTTGGGCCAAAGTACTCCAGTTAAACTTAATGGGTCACAACCACTGTCAAGTGCGGCACGTATCAACCAAGAAGATAATGCCTCATCTTGCTTTAAGTCCGTGGGAATAAACCATGAATGGATTTCTGTTGCACTTATCATACCTAGTCCTCCACATTGCTTATTTCACACTTTCTAGCAAGCTACGGTCGATAAACTCCTGACCAGAAACAACAGCTTTCTTTGCGGCGTCCCGTAAAATCGTTCGCAGATTACCTAAGTTTCCATCTGTAATATCATGCAGATATTTTACTGTTGCTGGTTCAGCCAGTTTTGAAGCCTGTTTGAGGGGAAGAACTTTCTCAAATTTATTTACCATAGCTTGAAAGTCTTTATCTAGTTTCCATAAGGGCAAATTAACCACACGAAAACGGCTGACATGCTGTGGATCAGTACGCAGAACACTAATTGCTTCTTCTGTACCAAACCCAACAATGGGTATCTGTGTTTCATTACACAAATACTTAATCGCATTCATTACTGTTCTTTGCTTAATCGGACTGCCACATAATAGAGAATTCATTTCGTCGATAATGAGGAGCTTTACCTCATAAAGTTTAAGGCAATGGACCACTTGGTAACGTAGCTTCGCAACGGGATCTCTTTCTCGAAAAGGAACCCAGAACTTATCAAGAATAGCCATATACAGAGCTTTTTCATCAGGGGAAACAGGTGCCTGTACAATGATTACAGGTTTTACTGCATTATTTTCTGCATTGACATAACCCTCCCCATACAGCTTAAAGAACTGGTTAATAATTGAGGTTTTACCATTATTTGGCTTACTCAATACCAGTAAGTTGGGCATACGGCTCCGCTTAGGAAGTGTCAGGAATCCTTTCAATTGGTCTAACAAGTCATTGGCTGCTGGATACCCAATCCATCGGTCCTCTTCCAGGAAGTAGAGTCTGTCCTCATTAGACTGTTCCACAATAGGGCGAAACTCTTGAAAAACATGTGAATAGTTACTCATGAAATATCCTCATCATTTTCCAGCTCATCGAGAGGCAATAAACCATATACGTTTTCAAGCTGTTGCTCCAAAATCGTACTCTCTTGTTGAGGTTTTTTGCCCTGAATTGAAGCAGGGTTAACACTCTGTTGATGTTGGGTACTGCGCTGATGTGATCTGCGAGCCCGTCGAGTTTTAGTACTTGCCTCCTGAACACGCTCCCGAAGTTTAGCTAGAGCCTGTCCAAGTTCATGATCTTTTAGATATTCGCCAGTTTCCTTTTTCAGTTCCTGAATCTTTTTGTGTTCCCAAATACTAAATGGTGGAATACTTTGATCCGCTAAAGGAACCTTAAAATAATTTTTGATTTCGGGATCAAAGAACCATATCTCACTAATATTTCTTGGATCACGCCTAAAGATAAATTTACGTTTTTCCTTTTGATTATCAGGGTCTACAGCATTAATCCAACCTCTTAGTACATCAGCATAATAAGCAAGACCATCAATTGTTACACCTGTTGTTTGAATCGTCCTTTCAAAACTTGGTAGAAAATCAAGAAAGAAATTATGATCATTTGCAGGCAATCTAGCAGCCCCAGAACCTAACGTGTTTTTATCACCAAAGATACCTAACTCAAAAGCATGTAGTGGAGAAGTACCTAAAGCAGAGTGTTTCCTTTTGTGGTAAACATTACAGATAAAATCAATCAGCCAGTCCTCAAATTCGGAGAATGTGAAAACTGCTTCCGCATCTGAGTTATAGCCTTTTCTTTCAAAAATATTTGAAAAAGTTGTTCCTGGAACTGCGTGAATATCGGTTGCAAATGTTCCCATCAAACGTTCAATGTGCCCGCCAAAACGTGGTTTTTTAACTGGTCGGTATTCCAGACGAATATCATGTGCCATACAAGCATTTCTGAAAGTTTCTGAGTGAAACTCAGGTCCATTATCGACATGAATGGTGTTCATAATTCCCCAGACAGGCCATTCAGCTTGAATCTTGCGCGAAGCTAGCCATTTCTCTTTGGGCAGTACAGCTTGAGAAACGCTCATTGCAATAGACATAACAGAGGGGGCATCTAATGATAAGTAATATCCCACAACTACCCTTGAACGCACATCAATTGCCAACGTAAGAAAAGGTCGTCCTATAGGACACCTGCTAAAATCATCAACCAGAATAAGATCAACAGGCGTATGGTCAATCTGTACGACGGCAAGTGGATAATCAGCATGAGGGAATTTCCCTGCGGCAGGTGTAAATTTGTTATCGGCCTTTTCCTTATGTCCCCTCTTACGAAGAGAGTCTCTCTGGCTAATCGCTGCAATACGATTTCTTACTGTATTGGCATGAGGCACCTCTAGGATATGGTATTCATGACATAAGCGTTTCACTTCAAGTACAACTTTTTGAACACTTATTCTTTGATTAGTTAGGTATAAATCCTTGATGGCTTTTTCAATGATTGCTTCAGCATGTTTATTAATTATCTTCTTGCCTTGTGGCAATCCCTCTTTTCTGGGCCGCAATCCATCAATAGTTCCATATGCCTTATAGATTTTTAACCATCTATAGATAGTGGCTGGATTAATATCATGTTCTTGGGCTCGTAACTCTACTTCCTTACGACCACTCACGCCTCCCTCAATGAAAGGACGGATGATGTTGAAACGTCTTTCAGCCTCAATCCAGTCTTTATCAGCGATGAGCTCTAGATCTTCATGCTGTTCCACAGCTATTGACGGCCTTAATTCACTGATAGCCGCAATATTTTTCCTACCTGTATTATTGTTTTCAACAAAAACTGATTTCAGGTCAATGACTTCAATAATCGTATGAGGAATCCCTTTTATCTGAACAGGTTCCCCAGCAGCTATTTTGATATTCACACGTCTATCATTCATGACAAACTCCCACTTACCCAGAGTTCAGTAGATGGCTGTAAAGGTGCACTTAAATCGCAAACCAGATAACCATGAGCAACTAAATACCAGATTTGACTAATTCCATTTGCTCGGTCCCATTTGCCAAGAAAATGTCTGGCTAATAGAGTCTCAAAAGTTACTACTTCTCGATCTCTCACATAATCCAATAAGTGCTTTGAATCAGCAGGGGGAAATTCCATCTTTCGGTACTTTTGTAAAAACATGGCATTCGACCATAACTGGTCCCGAATACGACCCTCATGTGCAATATGAAATTTCCAACCCTCTTCTTTGCATACCCTCATGGCAGCACGATATCTAGCTTTCCATAGATGTAAATTAAGTTGCAATTCATCTGTAGGTTTTACTTCAACCAGTTTAGGTGCAATAAATGGAAGAAAATCATCATGCTTATAAGTTACCAGGTAGTCAGGGGTGTAAACTCGTTTCTGCCCATTATCAAAATACTCAATCGTAAAGGGTTGAGATTCAACAGCAAGAACATTAGGGTCAACCTCTAATCGAATGAGAAAATCGCGTTCCAGTGTTGATTCAAAGGCCACTGCCGAATCTTTTTTAAAAGGGTATAAACCAGATACACTAATCCGTGTATTACCAATTTTTCTTCGAGCTGGTACGATGTTAACGGTGTCGCATGATTGATTGTTCATTCTGGGTTCCGTTGCATAGTTCTTTATAAAATTTGTCGCATAGTTATTTGTAAAAGGCAGTCTAAGTCATTGACCCTAGCTCATATTGTCGCATAGTTCTTTGGAAATGACAGCGGCTCACACCCTAAACCGGGTGAAATTACATTATCCCATTTAGGTGTTCTATTCTTAGATGAATTGCCCGAGTTTGATCGCAAAGTATTAGAAGTCTTACGCCAGCCGCTCGAGTCAAAAGAAATTATTATTTCTCGTGCAGCCCGGCAAATTACTTATCCTGCAAACTTTCAGCTCATTGCAGCCATGAACCCCTGCCCATGTGGTTATGCATTTAATCAAGACAGTCGTTGTCAGTGTTCACCAGAGAGTATTAAACGTTATCAAAATCGTATATCAGGACCTTTACTTGACCGTATCGATTTACATATTGATGTACCACCTTTAAAAGCTCAGGAACTACAAGATCCAACGCCTGTTGAAGGTTCTACGGCTGTAAGACAGCGTGTAATTTCAGCTTATGAACAACAAATGCAAAGACAAAATTGTTTAAATCAAGCGCTTTCGCCTAAACAATTAGAGCAGTTCGCTATTCTGGATGACACGTCACAGCGAATGATTGAAATGGCTCAACAGCGTTTAAATCTATCAGCTCGTGCTTATCATCGTGTTTTACGGGTTGCTCGTACCATTGCCGATTTGTCTCAAAGTGAGATGATTCAAAGTCCTCACCTTACAGAAGCTCTCTCCTATCGAGGCAATCATTCTTAAAATAAAACAGCGGATTATGTGTCCGCTGTTCATTTATTTCTATTAAGAATATTGTTTAAGTTTTCAATTAAAGCCGTAATTTCTTTCTCTGATAAAGCTGCAAAACCGAAGCGGATACTATGATTAGGGTGTTCTCCCTGTTTAAACTTATGCTCTGTATCAATATTGAGTTCTTTTAACTTTATAAGCTGATCTTGAGTAAATGGTTTCTGGAACTTCACCCATAAAGCCATTCCGCCCGCAGGTGGTTGTATCTGAACAGACTCAGCAAAAACTCGCTGAAACTCAGCTAAGGCATGGTCACGGCGTAGTTGATATATTTTTTTCATTTTACGGATGTGTCGTTTGATCTCCCCTCGCTGCATTAAATCTGCTAACGCAAGTTCAGTAATGTTATTACCTTGCCGATCAATCAATAAAATATCTTCAGTAATGGATTGAATGATTGGTGAAGATGCCACGATGTAACCCAAGCGAATACCGGGTGCAAAAACTTTAGACAATGAACCCACATGAATGACTAATTCAGAATGAGGCAAACTTGCTAAGGGTGGCATAGGCCGACTGTCATAGTGAAATTCATGGTCATAGTCATCTTCAATAATATAAAAACCCCATTTTTTTGAAAGCTCTAAGAGTTGGAGACGACGGCTCATTGGCATAGTAACGGTTGTAGGGTACTGATGATGTGGCGTTGTATAAATTGCTGCAACCGAGTGTTTGTTTAAAATCCGTTCTAAATCTTCAAGGACAATACCTTGTTCATCTAATTTGACAGAAACGACCTGAAAACCATTTGATTGGAACGCTTTAAAAGCAGATGGGTAGTAAAGCTCTTCAACAACAATAACACCCTGCCGATTAGGTAATGCACGAGATGCAAGAAAAATTCCCATCTGACTACCACGTACAATACAAATTTCATCTTCAGCAACATTCATAAAGCGTTCCATCGATAACATTTGTTGTAAGGCTTGTCTTAGCTCAATCATTCCCCGCGGGTCGCCATAGCCCATGTACTGGTTTTGCGTAATTTTAATCAGTGCATGCCGATAGGCCCTCGAAAATAATTCGTATGGAATAAGACGTGGATCTGGTACACCATCGTTATGTGGACGTTGAATCACTTCTTGAATAATTGGCTTCTCATTAACTTTTCGCTCAGCTACTGACTCTATTTGAAGCTGTTTTTCAGGCAAAACATCTGCCACAAATGTGCCTTTTCGGGGCCGAGTCACCAACCATCCTTGTGCCTCTAGTTCCTCATAGACTGCTTGTACGGTTTTCCGATTAATTCCTAGTTCTTTTGACAAGCTACGAGACCCCGGCAACATAGTCCCCTGCCCTAAACGGCCACTTAAAATTTCCTGACTAATCAAGTTAGTTAGCTTTAAAAAAACTGTTTTTTCTTCTCTCTCATCGATACGAAAATGTACTTGCCAAGGTCTTAACATATTCGCCCCATCTGGACCATATAACTTATTAAAACTGGATGTATTGATTCATCCAGTTGTTTTCTATTCTGCCTCCACCTACTTAATTTGGTCAACTGGACTGGAGAAAAGATGAAGACTGTTTCTGTAAATAAACAAGAGCTGATGCAACACGCACAGCAAAACATGCAAAAGTGGATAAGCGACTCAGATTTAACTGATCGTCAAAAGCTTGCACTCACTTGTCGTATTTTATTTGATCATGGTCATGATGCTGGTTTAGCGGGACAAATTACTTGCCGTAGTGAAAATAAAGAAACTTTTATTACTCAGCGTTTCGAATTAGGTTTTGATGAAATTACTGCTTCAAACTTACTTGAAGTAAATCAAGATCTAGAACCCATCAATCAAGAAGGAATGGCAAACCCAGCCAACCGTTTTCACACTTGGATTTATAAAGAACATCCAGAGGTGAATTGCATTATTCACACACATCCCACCCATGTAGCTGCTTTATCTATGCTACAGATTCCACTCATGATTTCTCAAATGGACGTCTGTGCACTTTACGAGGACTGCTCATTTGTAGGTCATTGGCCAGGTGTTCCTGTAGGTAATGAAGAAGGCATTTTGATTTCCTCTGCTCTGGGTAAAAACCGCGCTGTTTTGTTGTCTCACCACGGCCAACTGGTCACAGGAAAAACCATTGAAGAAGCATGTAACTTGGCTCTTTTAATTGAACGCGCAGCCCAACTGCAACTACTGGCAATGTCTGCCGGGCAAATTCAGCCTATCCCCCACAGTCTAGCAACAGAAGCACATGACTGGGTATCTAACGATAAACGCAACAAAGTGAACTTTGCTTACTACGCACGTAAAGCTTTGAAAAACCATTCTGACTGTATTTAAAAAGAGACTTCGACCATGAAACTAAAAGGCATTATTGGCTACCCTGTTACTTCATTTTCTGATGACAACACCATTAATCTTCCTGTTCTAAAACAAATGCTGAATTTGCTTATTGAAAATGGTTGCGATGCAATTGCACCTTTAGGCAGTACAGGCGAAAGCGCTTATCTTGAATGGGATGAATGGTGCTTAGTCGCAAAAACCTCAATTGAAAGCATTAATAAGCGCGTGCCTGTCATTATTGGAATTTCAGAACTCACCACTGATCAAGCCATCAAAAAAGCCCAGATCGCGCAAAGCTATGGTGCAGATGCACTTATGGTGATTCCTGTATCTTATTGGAAACTAACTGATCAAGAGATTTTTGAATATTATCAAGCGATTGCTCAGGCCACGAGTTTACCGATTATGGTGTATAACAACCCTGCAACCAGTGGCGTTGATATGTCTCCAGAGTTAATTGTGCGTATGTTTAACAACATCGCAAATATCACGATGGTAAAAGAAAGCAGCGGCGATATTCAGCGCATGCATAAAATTTATGAACTATCAAAAGGTGAACTTCCATTTTATAACGGTTGTAATCCTCTAGCTTTAGAGGCCTTATGTGCGGGAGCAAGCGGTTGGTGTACAGCAGCACCAAACTTGCTAGGTCAACAACCTCAACAGCTTATTCAACACGTCAAAAATGGTGAATTAGAGCAAGCTCAGAAGTCATTTTACCAACAACTTCCTGTCCTACGTTTTATTGTAACTGGTGGTTTGCCTAAAACGATTAAAGCAGGTTTACAGTTAAAAGGTATTTCTGCGGGGTCACCACGTAAGCCTTTGTCTAAAGCCACAAATATTGAGCTTAATCAGTTAAAACAACTACTTTCTGAAATAGAAAACTAATAAAAAAGCGGGTTTATTTACCCGCTTTTTTACAGCATAAACTTAGAAAGTTTTAGTTAAACTAAATACTAGACCGGCGTCATAAGGCTTTTTCTGAGCATCAGTCATACCAGAAGTGCTCACATCGGTACCCACTACGTCTAATTCAGCCAAAATACCTAAAATGTTACGGTTTACACCAACTTTATAATCGATATAGCTGTCGTCTGTACCAGGGCCGCCCGCAACTACGGCTAAAGCCTCTTTGTTTTTGAATTTGTTATAACCAACTGATGCAAGTCCAGTAAATCCAGTGTTTGCAATTGGTGCCGAATAACCTACGTTAAAATACCAGAACTGTTTAGAGTTCGCCCAGTAGTCATTTGAATAGTTAACGCCCACACTGAGTGCATCACCTTTAAATAAAGAGTCGGCAAACGTTAACTTACCGTAAACTTCATTAAAATCTAATCCATTTTTGCCATCGTAACCAATACCGTTACGGTCAAAACTATGGCCCGAACCAATGTAACCATAATGGATCACACCTACATCATAAGTTGGCGCAAGCTTATCGGATAACTTTAACGTATTGGTATAACCCAAAGCGACATCTGTTTCAGTTGAGTTACCTGTTACACCAAAATCAACACTTGAACCCCAAAGTGATAAATAAGCACCTGATTTATGAGAAAAAGTAAAACCACCTTGAATGGCAGGGTTATTTGAAGATTGTGTAACACCACGGAAACGATAATCTGTGGTTGCTGCTACGCTACCTGTTGTCGTGATTCCATAGAAAGATGGAGCACTTTCAGCCATAACCATGGTTGAACCTGCTGTGAGTACGCCGACTGCTACTGCTTTAAGTGCAAATTTCATCATTTTGATCTCCCCCACAATGAACGCACGATTTAATTGAATTAAACAAATTTTGTTACTTAAGCTTTAGCAATTGCTGTGCCAAGTCCATATTTCGTATCGCTGGGCTGCATAAGTTTTGAAATCAAATTCTTTTTAAAATGAAAATATCGCCTAACGCTCATAGAAATATATTTATAAAAAACAAATATATAAAATAGATTTATTACAAATCTAAAAATACTCAACATAGAAAAAACCCCTTATCGGAAATTAGTAACCGAGGTAAGAAGTATTCCTTTGATACGCGTAAATTTTCTATTTAGATCTAAAGTTGAGATATAAAAAGTATGTAAATTATTGAAGGCGGTAGATGAAATGATCTGTGATTGAGCATTTTTGCTTACTTCATTTCTGTATTTATTTCTGAGTTAAAGTCGATGAACTATTTTGGGTCTTTTTTAGGCACCAATATAAATAAAAAAAGTACTGCACAGAATTTATGCAAAATATCGCACTAGATTTGATCAGTTCAATTAAATTCTATTGGCTTATTATAACAATCGGTTCATATATACAGTACTTCTAAAAATAATGTTATACAGTAACAATTTATAAGTAGGCTTAAAATAAATCGTTGAAAAAATCAACTCAAAGCAAGGTTAAAAAGTAAACATATCCAGCAAAAAAGGATAAAAAATGAACACAAGAATCACGTATTTTTTGAAGT